>NZ_JAUBQE010000032.1:0-92855 GCF_036701115.1 Microcoleus sp. Pol1C5
CTAGGGAGTAGGGTTTCATTGTTCTCTTTCTTACCACCTCTAATATTGTACCTAATCGTTAAGCAAAGTGCTGTAAGGGGGTTTAAAATAACCAATACCCAGAAAACTTACTCTTTGTGAAATGGGCAGAAGAGCCCGTTTTTGAGAATAGTTCAATCTCTGATATAAAGTGCATTGTAAATGGGATAATCTTACTTTTGCAACCCAGCTAGAAATAAGATTTTTGAGGCAGGATTTTTGAGGCATGAGGCAGAAGGCAAGAGGAAGAAGGAAGGAGGGAAAAGAAATGTTTTTACAAATATGAGATACTCCCTTGTAATTCTTGCACCAAAGAGTTTTCAACTGGAACGAGGGGATTTGTGGCTATACAATTCTTTATATGCTATAATAGTTTGCTAGACTGCCTTATGACAAAAAACAAGGTATATGATATCAGTTTTGAGCCCACCCGCAAAGCGAAACGGCTTTAAAGTTCTTCTGGTCGAAGACAATCAAGCAGAAGCCGATCTGATCGAAGAATTATTATTAGAAACCAATGTCAGTAGAGCCGAACCCCAAAGGCTCTCAGTAAGTTGTACAGACCGTCTCAGCAAAGCGCATGAACTTTTGATCGGCGAACATTTTGATGTGATTTTACTAGATCTTTCGCTGCCCGACAGCCAAGGCTTAAATACAATTGTCAAAATACAAAAATATAGCCTAAATACTCCGATTGTCGTACTGACTGCCCGCAACGATGAAGAGCTTGCTGTGCAGTCAATCCAAGCCGGAGCTCAAGATTATCTAGTCAAGCGAAAAATCGACAGCGAAGTGTTAATTAGATCGCTTCGTTACGCAGTCGAGCGACAGCACAACCAAGAAGCTTTGCGAAAAAGTGAAGAAAAATATCGCTCGGTAGTCGAGAATTCTCTCGTCGGGATTGCCATTCTTGCTCCTCCGATATCCCCCTCAGCACCAGAAAAATACGAGTGGTTGGAAGTAAACGATGCTTTGTGTGATTTGCTGGGGTACGATCGCCAAGATTTTTTGCATGAGAATTGGGAGAGGTGGGGTTTTCCTGAAGACTTGCAGGCGAGTTTAGAGCAGTTCAATAAAATTTTGGCAGGGGAGAGTGAAGGCTATGTTTTAGACCAAAGATGGCGCAGAAAAGACGGAAATACAGTTTATACTAGAGTTTACCTGCGCTGTATCCGCGCCCTAGACGGGTCGATCGACCACCTGATTAAAGTAGTCTTGGACGTGAGCGATCGCTACCGTTACGAAGCTCAATTAAAAGCATCAGAAGAGTTTTTAAATCACACGATTAATTCTACTCCTGACCCGATTTTTGTCAAAGATGAGCAGCACAGATGGATCGTATTAAACGATGCTTTTTGCAATTTGATAGGAAAAAGGCGATCGGAACTGATTGGCAAGTCAGGATACGATTTTTTCTCCCCAGCACAAGCGGCTTTTTTTTGGCAACAAGACGAGCAAGTATTGCAAAGAAGTCTTTCTCAGGAAACAGAAGAAGATTTTACCGATTGTGGCGGAAAAACACGCATTATATCTACCAAAAAAACTGTTTTCCACAACGCGGATGGTCGTAAAATGTTGGTCGGGACAATGCGAGATGTGACAGAATACAAACGCCAGCAAATTGCGTTGGAGGAAAGCGAAGCTCGATTTCAAAAAATGACCGACAACGTGCCTGGAATGATTTATCAATATCGGCTTGATGTCGATGGTAAAACATCTTTTACTTACGTTTCTTCTGGCAGTTGGCAGATCTACAATTTAAAACCAGAACAAATAGAAGAAAATGCCACTTTGGCTTTTGCAACAGTTCACCCAGACGACATCTCAGGCTTGCAGCGATCGATGGCAACTTCAGCGGTGACTCACCAAGCTTGGCAACACCAGTGGCGACAAGTTATGGGAGATCGAGTGAAATGGCTGCAAGGAGCGTCGAAGCCAGAAAAGCAAGCCAACGGCGATATAGTTTGGGACGGTTTGGTGATGGATGTTACGGAATTAAAACAAACCCAGCAAGACCGCGATCGATTTTTTAATATCTCCCTGGATTTACTTTGCATTGCAGGTTTTGATGGGTATTTCAAACGCTTAAACCCCGCTTGGTCGAATGTATTAGGTTATAGCAGTGATGAAATGTTAGCCAAACCTTTGATAGAATTCGTCCATCCAGAAGACCTAGAAATTACTCTAGCCGAATTAGAAAAACTTCAAAAAAGCCACCCTGTTATTAGCTTAGAAAACCGCTATCTTTGCCAAGATGGTACTTATAAATGGCTGTCGTGGACAGCATCGCCGTTTGCAGAAGAAGGTTTGATTTATGCAGTGGCTCGCGACGTTACATTTAGCAAGCAAGCTGAAGCTGAGTTGCGTAAGAGCGAAGCCACCAACCGCGCTCTTTTAAATGCGATACCAGACATGATATTTCGCTGTCGGGCAGACGGCACTTTTGTAGACTTCAAGCCGGCCAAAGATTTCGAAGATATCCTCCCACAAAAAGCACTAATTGGCAAAAAAGCACAAGACATATTACCGGCTGCTTTTGCTGAAAAAATCTTGTCGGGCAATCAACAAGCGATCGCCACCGGCGAGATTCAAGTTGTAGAATATCAAATGCCCGTTAATGATGAACTGTACGATTTTGAAGCGAGAATTGTTTTTTGCACGGATGACGAAATTATTGCGATCGTCCGCGACATCACCAATCGCAAACGTTTCGAGTCAAAACTCCACCGGCAAGCTGCGGCAATGGCTGCCGCTTCCGAAGGTATAGCCATAATCGATACCGACGGGCTGTTGATTTATTGCAACGCAGCCCGACTAAAAATCTACGGTTACGACTCTCTCGAAGAAGTGTTAGGCAAAAGTTGGAAAATATTCTACCAAGGTGCCGAACGGCAAAGGTTTGAGCAAGAAATTATGCCGGCTTTAGTGCAGAAAGGTTGGTACATGACCGAAGCAGTAGGATGCCGCCGCGACGGATCGAAAGTTCCTCTAGATGTATCGCTGACAATGCTAGCCGACGGAGAGACTATTTGCGTTGTTCGCGATATTTCCCAAAGAAAACAAGCAGAAGCCGCACTGCGAGAGACCCAGCGATTTATTCAACAAATTGCTGGGGCAAGTCCTAATATTTTGTATGTTTGCGATTTAATTGAAAAAAAAAATATCTATGGGAACGCTTCTATCTACAACATTCTGGGCTATACAGTAGAGGAGATTCAGGCAATGGGGCCGTGGATGATGTCAACTTTAATCCACCCCGAAGATTCAATCAAAATGCCTGATTATTTACAGCAAGTCGAAACAGGCAGCGAAGGAGATATCTTTGAAATTGAATACAGAATTAGGCACAAGGATGGTTCTTGGCGCTGGATGGTCAGCCGAGATACTGTATTTGCGAAAACAGCAGACGGTAAGTTAAAACAAGTTCTCGGCACGGCAACTGATATTACAGAAAGCAAGCAAGCAGAAGATGAAATAAAGCTGTTGCTGGCCGCAACTCAAGCCATTAGTCAGTCGGCAGATTTTCACAGCGCCCTCCCAGATATTTTGCGGTTGCTGTGCAATGCGATCGGCTGGAATTTTGCGGAAGCTTGGATACCGAGTGCTAACGGTACTTTTTTGGAACACAGCGAAACTTGGTACGCTAGCCATAGAGATTTAGATGCGTTCGGTCGCGAAAGTAAAAAAATTAGATTCGCCGCCGGAGTGGCAGTACCTGGACGGATTTGGTCAACCAGAAATGTAGAATGGATTGAAGATATTTCTCTAGCCAAAAATCATCTTTTTGCCCGATCGCAAATGGCGGTATCAGTCGGATTGAAAGCTTGTTTCGGAGTGCCAATTCACGCTAGCTCAAAGGTGCTGGCAGTTTTAGTATTCTGCAAGCGCGACCGCTCGATTATGGAACCGCGTATAGTAGAGTTGGTCAAGGCTGTAGCGACTCAGTTGGGCGCTCATATTCAGCGCAAACAAGCCGAAGAAGAATTGCGTAAAAGTGAAGAACGCTGGCAGTTAGTTCTCAAAGGCAATCAAGACGGAATTTGGGATCTGAATCTTCAAACAAATGAAGCTTTTCGATCGGCCCGCTGGCAAGAAATTATCGGTTACACAGACGGCGAAATCGAAAGCACCAAAAGCCCATGGATCGATCGCATCCATCCAGACGATCGTTTGCGAGTGCAAGCAGCGATCCAAGGTTATCTCGATCGCCAAACCCCCAATTACGCCGCCGAATACCGCTTGCAATGTAAAGACGGTAGCTATAAGTGGGTGCTCGCCCGCGCTCAAGCAGTGTGGGACGAAGCCGGAAACCCTCTGCGGATGGTGGGTTCGATGACCGATATTAGCGATCGCAAAGCAGCAGAATTAGCTTTACTGCAGGTCACTCAAGCCGTCGAAAGTACCAGCGACGCGATCGTGATCGCCGACTTGAAAGGGCGGTCTATTTACCACAATCAAGCCTTCATTCACCGCTACGGCTACACGGTGGAAGAACTCAATGATATTGGCGATATGACCGCGCTTTACGTCCGGCCTAAAAATTACAAACAAATATATAAAAGCCTTCGCCAAGGCCGCTCTTGGTGTGGTGAAGTTGCGCTGCAAACTAAGAGCGGTGAAGCAGTAACTGCTCTGGTGCGAGCCGACAGTATTCAAGATGTCAATGGAAATTACATCGGCTTAATAGGAGTAATTACCGACATCACAAAGCGCAAAGAATCAGAGCTAATTTTGCGGCAAAAGTTAAAGCGCGAACAGTTGGTAGTAGCCATGCTGGAACGCATTAGATCTTCTCTCAATCTCGAAGAAATTCTTACCAAAAGTGTCGAAGAAGTGCGGCATTTTTTGCAAGTAGATCGCACTATTATTTACCAATTCAATCCGGATTGGAGCGGATTTATCGCTGTCGAGTCGGTTGCCGAAAATTTCCTACCAATTGTAGGAATGGAAATTTATGACCCCTGTTTCGGGGCAGCGTACGTTCCTCTTTACCAAGACGGTAGAATTAAAGCCATAGAAGATGTTCACAATGCCAGCATGGCCCAGTGCCACTTGGATTTGTTGACTCGGCTCGATGTGAGAGCGAATCTGGTAGTACCGATTTTACAAGGCGAAAACTTATGGGGGCTGTTAATTGCCCACCACTGCACGGGCCCGCGTCCCTGGCAGCAATTCGAGGGAGAGTGCTTAAAACAATTGGGGGTGCAGTTGGCGATCGCCATTCAGCAATCAATGCTATTTGAACAAGCACAAACCGAAATTGCCGAGCGCAAACTTGCAGAAGCCGCCCTGCAATTAGCTAAAGAAGCCGCCGAATCCGCCAACCGCGCTAAAAGCGACTTTCTCGCCAACATGAGCCACGAATTGCGGACGCCTTTGAACGGGGTTTTGGGATACATTCAATTGCTAAAAGTCGATAAAAACTTGACCGCAGATCAGCAGGCAAGTCTTAACAACATTCACCAGTGTGGCAACCACCTGCTGATGCTGATTAATGATGTTTTAGACCTCTCAAAAATCGAAGCTAGCAAAATGGAGCTTTCGGTGACAAACGTGCATTTTCCTACTTTTGTTAAAAGTATTATTGATTTGTTCCAGATGCGCTCGGCTCAAAAAGGAATTGCCTTTAATTACGAGCAGGTTTCAGCGCTCCCAGACGGGATTTTGGCAGACGAAAAAAGGTTGCGTCAAGTTTTGATTAATGTGCTCAGCAATGCCGTTAAGTTTACGAACAGCGGCAGCGTTACATTCAAAGTCGGTTATGCAGAACATTTCCCCGATAATTCTCCTCAAACCAACTGGGAAACTTCTAATTTGACAGCGGAAACTGCCACTCAACCTATCAATTTGACCGCTAATTTAGACGCGCAGCAAATGTCGATCCAGCCACTAGGAACAACAGAAGCGCGCGAGGTGACAACAGCAGAAAATATCGACCGTGCCCCTACCCCTAAAATTCGCTTTCAAATCGAAGATACGGGCATTGGCATCGGGCAGAATAAATTAGAAGACATATTTTTGCCTTTTCATCAAGTGGGCGATCATAACAATTTCGTCGAAGGTACCGGACTGGGACTTTCCATCAGCCAAAAATTAGTCAAAATGATGGGCAGCCAAATTCGCGTCCAAAGTACCTCCGGCAAAGGCAGCATATTTTGGTTGGATCTAGACTTGCCTGCAGTCGCCCAGTGTTCGGAACTTCCCTCCCGGCAAGAAAAAAGACGACTTGTAGGTTTTACCGGCCCTCAGCGGAAAGTGCTAATAGTGGACGATCACGAAGTAAATCGCGCCATGTTGCACAGGCTGCTTTTTCATTTAGGCTTTGAAATTGCAGAAGCTACAGACGGCGAAGACTGCTTGCATAAAGCACAGGAATTTCTACCGGATATAATTTTAATGGATTTCCTGATGCCCGTAATGAACGGTTGGGAAGCTACCAGGCGGCTGCGACGGTTGCCGGAATTAAAAGATACGGTGATCCTTGCTTTGTCCGCTAACGTTTACGAGACTACCAAGCAAGAGAGCAGGCTTGCAGGTTGCGATAATTTTCTCACCAAGCCGATTCAAACTAACGAGCTTTTAGAATTATTGCGCCTGCATTTGAGACTAGAATGGGTTTACGAAGAAAGATCGCATACCAAACAGCGGATAGATAAAACTGCAAAAGCATCTTCTGAGATTGCTACTGCTGACTCAACGATGGTGTCTCCTGCCTCAGAGTCAGTCTTGAGATTGTTAAGATTGGCTGCAATGGGCGATATTGAAGCTATTCTGGAAGAAACTGCTAAACTCGAACATTCTGACCCGACATTAGTGCCTTTCGTTCATCACCTGCGCCAACTTGCTAAAGGATTTCAGCTCAAGCAAATTAGAGATTTTTTGAAGCAACATTTGTCCTAAAATTGACTGTAGCTAACACACAACTCAAAATCCGTTAAATCTCACATCTTGCATTTTTGTCAGCAACAGGCAAGATGCCTGTTCCAAAGAGAATGAAGTTTTGGTGGGATGGGCATCCTACCCGCCCATAAAAGAAAGAGTGATTGCAAATAAAGGCATCTACGAAGCAACCGGGTTTCGAGAGTCGCAGAAAATCACTTGAATCCGATTTAAACTCACAACCCACAACTAAAAAGTAAAAAACTTGAATGTTTGCCTTGAATATGAACGATAAGAATTCCGAAAGAAGCATCATACTAATTGTCGATGACAACCAAACAAATCTGGACGTACTTTTCGAGTTGTTAAGGAATTATGGGTTTAAAGTATTAGTAGCTCTAGACGGCGAAAGTGCGATCGAGCAAATTGACTACATCCATCCAGACTTGATTCTTTTGGATATCATGATGCCAGGAATTGACGGTTTTGAAACTTGCCGACGTTTGAAAGCAGACTCGTCAACGCAAGATATTCCCATCATATTTATGAGCGCCCTTTCTGATACGCCTGATAAAGTAAAAGGCTTTCAGACAGGAGCCGTTGACTACATCACTAAGCCTTTCCAGCACGAAGAAGTTTTGAGCCGGATTCAAACCCACTTGACAATCCGCAGCTTGCAAAAAAAACTTGAAGAAAAAAACCTCGAACTTGCCCACCTCAACCAAAACCTGGAAAAACTTGTTGAACAAAAAACCAAGCAATTAATAAACCAGGAAAAAACAGCCATCATTGGACGTTTGACCCAGGGAATGGTTCACAACCTCAAAAGTCCGCTGCAAGTGATTCAGACTAGCGTCGATTTGATTGAAACAAAAGCTACACAAATTCAAGAAGACTCTCTGTTTAATTATAGTAAGTATATTTTTCAAGCGGTCACAAAAATCAATCAGATCATGGATACTCTGATGATGAAAAGCCGAAACGAGCAAAAGCAAGATTTGCACCCGGTGAATATCAACGATTTAGTGCAGAGAGAAATTCAGCTATTGGAAGGCAACCTTTATTTTAAAAACAAGATTAGAAAAAAATACTTTTATGACGAAGAAATTGCCAGCATTCCATTAATTTATTCCTATATTTCTCAAGTATTTTATAATTTAATCAATAATGCAATGGATGCTATGTGGGAAAAGAAAAGCAGAGAAATAACTATCGTGACTCGGCAGGATGACTCGAACATATATATGGATATTGCAGATACGGGATGCGGCATATCGTCTGAAGAACTGCCAAAAATTTTTGACCCGTTTTACACATCCAAGCCACCTAAAGGCGAGGAAAAAGCCGAAGGGGAACCGACAGGAACTGGCCTAGGACTTTATACTTGTATTGAACTTTTAAAACCTTTTAACGGTGAGATTGCTATTAGCAGCAATGTCGGTCAAGGCAGCGTGTTTACAGTTGTGCTGCCCAAGCCACAGAAAAATTGAGCGACTCAACTGAGTTAAATCGTGTCCCTGTAGACAATCGTAATTAAGTTGGTAATTAGGTTTGTACCAAGCAATGCAAATCTTGGTTACTGGAGCAAGAGAGGACTTGCATTGCTCAATACAAATATGCGCTAAGTGTAGGCAATTAAGCTAACACAATCTCAGAGCGTATTTTGTAAATCAACGGTAATTATCGTACCTTAGTAGTAATAGCCTTATTAAAAAAATAATGCCAATTTAGGCAAGCTTTAAACGGCTATTTAAAATTTAAAGTTTCAAAGGCTATTAGCCATGCAAATTTTGATTACTCCGCGCTTTTTTGACTTGCCTCTTGCTATTCCCCTGCCAAAGGTTGTAAATTAAAAGAGAGTTGAGTTGCAATATTGGTAAGAGTATAATAGTTTGGAGCCACTAGGTTTGGGGCGAGGCGGAAAACTTGCAGCGAAGAACTCAATTCTACAAATAAATCTGCGGGGTCTGCAAGCACACAGCGCACTCTCAAGCGTGCGGTTCAAGTCCCCCAATCATGAGCTAGGTATCTGCATCCGCTGCTGAGATTTTATAATTACTAAAAAATAGCAAAAGGATAGCAGTAAAAAAATGCCACTGTACGCAAAAACCAAAGGGTCATAGTCATCAGTCATTCCAAATCTCAAATCAAAAATATAAAATATAAAATGGTATGACATCTGTTTTTGAGTCAACTTTAACGCCTGCTTGTTTAAAAATTCTTTTAATAGAAGATTGTGCAGAAGATGCAAAACTTATTCAAGAACTACTGTCTGAACCCCAACTAGGACAATCAATTGATCTGACCAATGTAGTTCGCCTCCGGGAAGCTATAGAAATTTTAAGGGAGAAAAGTTTTGATGTAATTTTATTAGATACTTCACTTCCTGACAGCCTAAAATTTAATACTTTTTTCCGCCTTCAAGATTGCGGTATAAATACTCCGATCGTCATTCTGACAGCGGCCGATGACGAAGAACGGGCGGTTGAGTTAATTGCCGCCGGCGCCCAAGATTATCTGGTGAAAAGACAGCTAGACAGCCGGCTGCTGGTACGGACGCTCAGGTGTGCGATCGCCCGCCAGAAACGGCAAGCAGAATGGCAAAAAAGTCAAGAAAAATACCAGCAGGTTGTTGGCAATATCAAAGAAGTCGTTTTTGAGACCAATACTGCTGGCAATTGGACTTTTCTCAATCCGGCTTGGACGGAAATTACCGGGTTTACCGTTGATGAAAGCTTAGGAACTTCCTGTTTGAGTTACATTCATTCTGAGGATCAACACCAATATTTAAATTCGTTTAGAGGTCGGATACCAAATCAAAAAATATCCTGTTGTTACCAAAGTCGATATGTTACCAAAAATGGTGAAATTAGGTGGGTGGAAGTGCAAGAGTTTTTTATTTTGGGTGTCAACGGAGAGGCGCAGGGGACGACAGGAACTATCAACGATATTACAGAGAAAATTTTAGCTATTTCCGAACTAGAAGCTAGTAAAAACTTTTTAAATTCTACGATCGATGCAGTTGCAGACCCACTTTTTGTCAAGGATGAGCAGCACCGTTGGATACTGTTAAATGATGCTTTTTGCAAGCTGATCGGGAAGCAGCGCGAGGAACTGCTGGGCAAATCGGACTATGACTTTTTCCCAAAACAAGAAGCGGATATTTTTTGGCATACTGACCAACAAGTGTTTAGGACGGGGAAAGAAAACGAGAGTGAGGAAATATTTACAGACGCCAACGGTGCAAAGCACATTGTGTCTACTAAAAAAACTGTCTTTGAAAATACCGATGGCAGTAAAATTCTCGTGGGGATAATTCGAGATATCACTGAGGATAGGCGAAAACAATTAGCCCAAGCCCAGCAAGAAAGCGAAGCTAGACTTCGGCAACTTACTGCCAATTTGCCGGGAATAATTTATCAATTTCGCCTATCCGCCGACGGCGAAAAAAGTTTTCCTTATATTTCTTCGGCTAGCCGCGATTTATATGAATTGGAACCAGAAAATATTCAGAAAAATCCCCAACTACTTTTTAGTTGTATTCATCCAGACGACCGCCAAAAATTTGAAGAATCAATTGCTGTTTCTGCGGCAAATATGCAGCTTTGGTACCAGGAATGGCGCGCGATTTTCCCGTCGGGAAAAATTAAGTGGTTGCAAGGGGTTTCGAGACCGGGACAAGTTAATTTTCCCACAGAAATAGGGCAGGAAGGGGATATAGTTTGGGAAGGCATGGTACTGGATATTACTGATTTAAAACATACCGAAGCAGTTTTGCGGGAGAGCGAAGCCAGATTTCGATCGCTCGTTGAGAATATTCCCGGCGCTATCTGCCGCAGCTTATACGATGCTGAGTGGACGATGGTATTTATTAGTGATGAAATTGAGGTCATTAGTGGGTATCCTGCTGGGGATTTTATTGGCAACAACGGCTTGAGTTTTGCCAGCATTGTCCACGAGACAGACAAGGAAATGGTCGATCGACAAATCAGCGCAGCAGTAGAGTCGAAACAGCCGTACAATCTAGAATACCGGATTGTTCGCGCTGATGGCGCGGTGCGGTGGATATCGGAAAGAGGTAGGCCAACTTACAATCTAGAAGAGCTTGTTTTGTGGCTCGACAGAGCGATTTTTGACATTACCGAGCGCAAACAAGCCGAACTGACTTTGTGCCTGGTAACTCAAGCTGTAGAAAGCGCTAGTGATGCGATCGCGATCGCAGATTTGGACGGTTATTCCGTTTATCACAATCAAGCATTTATTCAGCGCTACGGCTATAAAGTTGAGGAACTCAATAATGCCGGCGGCCCAGCAGTAATGTACCCCAAATCTCAAGATTTGAGGAAGTTATTTAGGGTGCTGCGGAAAGGTTTTTCCTGGGATACTGAAATAGAAATCAAGACTAAAAATGGCGAAATTATAGAAAGTTTATTACGAGCTAACTGCATTAAAGATAGCGCTAGTCAACCGATAGGAATGATAGCCATAATTTCCGATCTCACAGAAATAAAACGCACGGAATCGGCATTAAAACTAAGTCAAGAGCGCTTGCAGTTGGCGGTTTCCGGCAGTTCTTTGGGGCTGTGGGATTGGAATATAGCTACTGGCGAAACTTATTTCGACTTTCATTGGAAATCAATGCTTGGTTACGCAGAAATAGAAATAGAAAACAACCTCAAAAGTTGGGAAAAATTGCTGCATCCCGATGATCGAGTGAAGGTAATGAAATCTTTGAATTCATATTTGGAAGGTGAGACTAATATCTATGAAGTTGAATTTCGGATGCTCAACAAAGCGGGCAATTGGCAGTGGATTCTGGCGATGGGCAAGATAGTCGAGTACGACGAATGGGGGGCGCCGTTGCGAATGACAGGCACTCACAAAGATATCAGCGCCCGCGTTGCAGCAGAAGCCGAAAAAACGCAGTTAATCGCATCTCTGCAACTAAGTGCCGAACAGTTGCAAACAGCACAAAGAATAGCCCGCATCGGCAATTGGGAATTCGATATGGAGGCAGGAATTATTACTTGGTCGGAAGAACTGTTTCGAGTTTACGGTCGAGAATTGAATCGGGCGCCGACAATGGAAGAACTTTTAGAGCAAATTCATCGCGATGACAAAGAAAGGTTTTCACAAGTTGTGCAAAACGCAATGACTGAAGGGACAGCTTACGACATCGACCACCGCATCTATTTTTCATCAGGAGAAATCAGGCACGTTAACGCTAAAGGACAATCTGTTAAAAATGAGTTTGGTCAGGTGGTGCGGCTGTTTGGCACGGCAATGGACATTAGCCATCGCAAAAAAGCAGAAATTGCTTTACAAGAAAGCGAACAGCGATTTCGCGCTGTATTTGAACAAGCGGCGATTGGCATTGTGAAAGTGTGGCCAGACGGTCAACTTTTGAATGCCAATCAAGGGTTTTGCAATATTGTCGGATACTCAGAATTGGAGCTGAAATCACGAAATCTTGGGGATATTTCTCACCCCGAAGATGTAGCAGCCGATGTCGAGTCGCGCGACAGACTGTTAGCTGGGGAAATTTTTAATTATTCCATTGAGAAACGCTTTATTCGCAAAGATGGTTCATTAGTTTGGACTAATATGACTGTATCTTTAGTTCGGGAGGTGTTTGGGGAACCTAGCTATGTAATTGGTGTGATTGAAGATATTAGCGCTCGCAAAATTGCCGAGGCTATATTGCGCCAGCAATTAAAGCGAGAACGCCTGGTGGTAGGAATGCTGGAACGCATTCGCTCTTCTCTCAATTTAGAAGAAATTTTGACAAAAACTGTTGCTGAAGTACGGCAATTTTTACAAACAGACCGGACAGTAATTTATCAGTTTAATCCCGATTGGAGCGGTTTTGTAAATGTCGAGTCAGTGGGCAAAAATTGGCTGGCTATTCAGGGGATAACTATTGACGATTCCTGCTTTGAAGACAGCTATGCTTCTGCTTACGAACACGGTCGTACTGTAGCTGTTGATGATATTTACCAAGCTGATCTTTCCGAGTGCTATATTAATTTATTAAGTCAATTTCAGGTGCGAGCTAATTTGGTAGTGCCAGTTTTGCAAGGCGAGAAGTTGTGGGGGCTATTGATTGCTCACGAGTGCGCGGGTCCCCGCCACTGGCTGGAAATTGAGGTCGAGTGTCTCAAACAAATTAGCGTGCAGTTGGCGATCGCGATCCAGCAATCAATGCTGTTTGAGCAAGCACAAAGTGAAATTACCGATCGCAAACAAGCCGAGTCAGCTTTGCAGGAATCGGAAGCGCGAGAACGTTCAAAAGCGCTAGAGTTAGAAGCAGCTATTAATAAACTCCGAACGACTCAAGCTCAGCTCGTTCAAAATGAAAAAATGGTGAGTTTGGGTCAGTTAGTTGCTGGTGTTGCTCACGAAATCAATAACCCTGTTAGCTTTATTCACGGCAATATCAATCCGGCTAGAAATTACACTTTAGATTTGCTGGAATTGATTAAAGTTTACCAGGATTACTGTCCTAATCCTCCAGCCCAAGTCTGGGATAAAATTAATGAAATAGACTTGGATTATATTGCTGAGGATTTTACGAGATTGTTTAATTCGATGCAAGTAGGAACCGAGCGAATTGTCGAGATTGTGAAATCGTTGCGTAATTTTTCCCGATTGGACGAGTCTGCTGGGAAGTCGGTTAATATTCACGAGGGAATTGATAGCACTTTGATGATTTTGCAAAATCGGTTAAAATCTCACAGCAGTCCGGGAGAAATTAAGATAGTTAAAGATTACCAACTATTGCCACAAATTGAATGTTTTCCGGGCGAGTTGAATCAGGTATTTATGAATATTTTAATTAATGCGATCGATGCTTTGGAAGAACGGGACAAGCAGCGTTCAATCGAGGAGTGCGATCGACATCCCAGCACGATCGTTATTCGCAGTTATCAGGCTGCTGCCGGCTTCGTAGCAGTATCTATTGCGGATAACGGGCGGGGGATACCGGAGTCAGTGCGATCCAGGCTGTTTGACCCGTTTTTTACAACTAAACCTGTGGGCAAGGGCACAGGTTTGGGATTGTCGATTTCTCACTCGATTATCGTCGATCGCCACGGCGGCAGATTGAGCTGTATTTCAACACCGGGAGAGGGAGCGGAGTTTTTGATTGAAATTCCAGTGCGCTCGAATTTAACAGGTAGGAAGTCAAATTTAGGGCACTAAATTAGCAATTGGTGATGGGACATTGGGAAGCGGAAATGGGTAATATCGAATACCGTAACATCGGAATTATACCCTGCCAGCGAGCATTATCCTTGATCCGGCTCACTCGATCGCATTCCGCTGGCAGTGCAGTCAGAAAATTATTATTACGATGCTAAGGTCAACAATATGATTTGTGAGTGAAAAATAAAACACGCTCTTACTAATTACCAATTACCTGCAACTTTTACATAAAAATCGGGGAAGATTCCGAGTTACTGCTGGCGTGACAAATGCGATTTTTGCCTTCGGTTTTGGCTTGATAAAGGGCGCTGTCAGCGCTGCGAATTAGGGTGTGGGGAGATTCCTGGGCAGAAGGAATCGCTGTCGCAATGCCGCAACTGAGGGTAACGTAGGGGCCGATCGACGATCGCGCGTGGGGCAGTTTCAAGCTGGCGATGGTGTCGCAAATTTTCCGGGCGACAGCGTTTGCCCCTTCGGCGCTAGTGTTGGGCAGCACTAGGGCAAACTCTTCGCCACCGTAGCGGGCAGTCAAATCCCCAGCCCGGTTGGTGGATCTGGCGATCGCCCCGGCAACTTGGCGCAAACAATCGTCCCCGCCCAGATGCCCATAAAACTCGTTGTAAAGTTTAAAAAAGTCGAGGTCAAACATAATTAAAGACAGCGGAAGTTCCTCTCTTGCCAATCGGCGCCACTCTAAGCTCAAAACGCGATCGAACTGGCGGCGATTGGCAATGCCAGTCAGTCCGTCAGTAGTTGCCAGTTGCTGCAATTTTTGATTGGCTATTGCTAGCTTGCGGTAAAGTTGAGATTGTTCGATCGCGATCGCCACTTGATTTGCCAAGTGCTGTAAAAAATCTATTTCCCACTGCTGCCATTCCCTAGCACCGCAGCAATTGTATGCTGTCAACATTCCCCACAAACTATTGCCCTTTTGTGCGATCGTATCCGGCAAATTTTTACCCTGCGCCTGCGGGTTGTCACTCGCCTGATACCAAATATAATTTTCCGCTGCATTTTGATTTTTCTCGACTTCCCAAACAGTTGCTTCTTGTGTTTCTTTTGCCGTTTCCCAGTCGCCTGATTGCCAAATTGGCACGCTGATAACTGCTGCAATTTCACAATCTGCCAACAATTCTTTGCAACTACCAGCCAAGGGGGCAGTGCGGACATCTGCTATTGCTTGTACCGACTGGGATTCGACTAAAACAAAGCATGACACCGCCAAAGCAGCACTAATATTTTGGTTTTCAATATAACCTTCTGGCAAACCGTCACCGGCGACGATCGCACCTTTTTGCTCTTCCCCATCGAATTGAGACACCCAATCCTGACAGCGATAAATTAAAACGCGATCTGTTTGGAGGAATTGGCGCACTTCTGCAACCGTACATTGGAGAATGCTTGCCGGATCTATTGACGATCGAATATGTTCTATCATTTTGCCCAACAGCCGCTCTCGAAGAGCCTGCTGTCGCAATTGTTCTTCGATTTGCTGGCGTTCGATCGCGTAATGGATTGCCCGCACCAGCAGAGTTCTGTGAAATCTTCCCTTTACCAAACAATCTTGAGCGCCCCAGCGCAATACCGACCGGGCTATATTTTCATCATTAATATCTGTCAGCACCACAATTGGCAATGTGGGCCATCGCCCTTTCAAAACTGCGATCGCCTCGCTTCCCCTCAAGCTGTCTGACACTGACAAATCTAATAGTACGGCGTCAAACTTGTCTACTTCCAGACGCCCAACTCCTATCTCCAGAGACTTAACGGTTTGGAGAACAAATAGAGACTCGCTGAATGACCCTAGAAGATCTTCGATCATTGTCGGAGCTCCGAGGTCATCCTCAACCAACAAAATTTTCAGACATTGGTTAGATTTTAACACAACTATAGCGTGCGGAGCGGGTCGAAGGCAACTTTTTTTTGAGAGCGATACTTGCGATCGGCAAATATTTCGGCTTATCAAATTCACTATACACTCAAACTATGGATTTAGCCCTCCATTAAAGTTTACATATCCGGCGGCAGTGAAACGATTTCAAACCAATACTCACATAAAGCCTTCATTACTTCAAGCAATCCTTCAAAAGTGACTGGTTTGGATATGAAAGAATTGGCTCCTAAGCGGTAGCAAAGCAAGATATCTCTTCGGCGGTGGGAAGTTGTGAGCATTACAACCGGAATTTGTTGCAAATGGGGGTCAGCTCTGATCGAAGTTAGTGTTTCGCGCCCGTCCAGCCTCGGCATATTCAAATCCAAAAGTATCAAGTCTGCCTGATGCCAATTGCTGCTAGCAAAATATTGACCACGGCGGTACAAATAGTCTAGTACCTGTTCTCCGTTTTCCACAAATTCGCTCGTAATTGCTAATCGAATTTCTCGCAGTGCTTCCTCCATCAAAAAGCGCGTATCCTCGTCATCGTTTGCTATTAAAAGAGTAAATTTTTTCTTTTTATAATTCACCGCTTTGCCTCACTACGAACGTCCTTTGTGAGGTTGCGTGATTTGGAGCCGTGTCTGAGTACCTGCACAGCATCTCTTTCCATCATCCGGTAAATCAGGCTGAGAACACTAAAAGTGTGTGGCAGCCATTTCCCATTTTTCTCTATTTGCAAAGGTTTGCGAATTATGCTTGTTTCACTTTCCAGTCTGTCCGAGAACCGGCAAACTGCCAACATATTACAAATCCTTCTCCGCGAACTACTAGGGAAACTATTGCATCCCAAAGCAAGATGCTCTGGATACTGTTGAAAAAAATTAACAATTCTTGCGTGCACCGCTGATTTATAAGTTGTATAAGAATAGAGCTAATAGTTTTATATTGATACATTTCTAG
The DNA here is from genome assembly GCF_036701115.1 of Microcoleus sp. Pol1C5. NCBI lineage: Bacteria > Bacillati > Cyanobacteriota > Cyanophyceae > Oscillatoriales > Microcoleaceae > Microcoleus > Microcoleus sp. Pol1C5. Next base: position 16,937 of record NZ_JAUBQE010000032.1, read on the forward strand.
CTCGCTGTCATCAGTGAATATGCTATACTTTATAAGCATTCTTGTAAAGAAAACATAAAGATGGTTAAAGCTTAAGTAAAGGACGAGTGACTGCTTCAGGCGGGCTGTTGACTTCACTTTGGTATAGGAATAGAAAAATAAAAAGTTGAGCCTCGATTGGGTTCTGATTCTACCCAAAGGCTGCCGCCGTGTCGCTCGACAATTCTTTGACAAATCGCTAAACCGATACCAGTGCCAGAATACTGTTTTTGGGTGTGCAATCGCTGAAAAATCTGAAAAATTCGCGGATGGTACTGTGAGGCAATCCCAATACCATTATCCTGCACTGAAAACACCCAGCTATCCCCCTGGTGCAAAGCGTCCACCTGCACCACCGGCGCCTCACTGCTGCGGTACTTAATGGCGTTACCAATTAAATTTTGAAACAGTTGCAGCAGTTGAAAACAGTCACCTGTTACCCTTGGCAAATTCCCCTTAGTAACTGAAGCTTGATTCTCGCGGATAGCCAAATGCAAATTAGCACAAGCATCCTCAAAAACCCGATTGCAATCTATCATGTCAAAAGGTTTCTGACTGCGACCGACTCGCGAATACTCCAGCAAGTCATCAATCAGCGCCTGCATCCGCTCGCAAGAATTAACAATATTGCGGATAAATTTATTCCCTTGGGCATCAAGTTGGTTGGTAAAGCGTTTTTCTAATAGTTGAGCGTAGCCGGCAATCGTGCTCAAAGGCGCTTGCAAATCGTGAGAAGCCACGTAAGCAAACTGTTCTAGTTCGGCATTAGAACGAGTTAATTCTTGAGCGTAGCGCGTTTGAGTGTCTAAACTCTCTTGCAGCAATTCTTGTACCAGCTTGCGTTCGGAAATATCCTCGATCGCACAAATCAAATACTGCAGCGTTCCCTTGACATCGCGCATTGCCGAAACAGTAACATTTGCCCAGCGCACTGCCTCATCTTTGCATAGCAAACGCTTTTCCACAGAAAAAGTTTGAATCTTCCCGGATAACAGTGAACGCAGGTATTCTCTGTCCACTTCTCTGTCATCTGGGTGAGTAATTGCTTCCCAATTTTGCTGTAACAATTCGGATTGTGCATAGCGGACAATTTGACAAAAGCCGGGATTTACCCGCATAAATTTACCGCAAAGCGCGGTTTTAGCTATGCCGACCGCAGCTTGCTCGAATATCGCGCGGAAGCGTTCTTCGCTGTCTCGTAGGGCAATTTCTGCTCGTTTGCGATCGGTAATGTTACGAAATGTTACTGCCAGACCATCGTTTAATTTCACAGCCACAATGTGCAGCCAAACAATTGTATCTCGCTCCTGTTCGTAATAAAATTCTTGGTCTACAGTTTCTCCTGTTTCTACTACAGAAACATACAAATCAAATAACCCGTTATTGCTAACTTGGGAAACTTTCGCTAACAAATTCTTGCCAACTATGTCATTTAATAGCAGACCATAAAATTTTTCAGCGGCAGGGTTGATCAAGAGCCACTCGAAATCTACAATATTTCCCTCACTGTTGCGGACAGCAGAATAAGCCACCACACAGTCTAATGAACTATTTAATATGCTAGAAAGCAGCGACTGTGACTGTTGCAGTTGATAATTTTGTTCTTTTAATTGCTGTTGCAGTTTTTGCAAGCGGACTTGCTTGTCGATGCGTGCTAAAACTTCTTCTACTTGAAATGGTTTAGTAATATAGTCAGCACCTCCTACTCGAAAAGCTTGTAATTTATCGTTCATTTCATCTAATACGCTTAAAAATATCACCGGGATTTGTTCGGTTTCCGGTGTCGCTTTCAGTCTCCGACAAACTTCATAACCGTTCATTTCCGGCATTCTAATGTCGAGTAAAATTAAATCCGGGCAATGGCTGAGCGCAACATTCAACGCCAGTGGACCGCAAATAGCTCGGTAAACTTGATACCCCTGGGATGTTAGCAGTTTGGATAAGAACCGCAGATTGCTTGGTTGGTCATCAACCACCAATACTTTAATTTCGCTATTATCCATTTATTTTAAACTCGATTGAGTTAAATCCATTATCTTGTCGAGTCGGTAATCGGCAAGCAAATCTTTTAAAGCCTCAGCTAAAGTTGGATGACTTTCCCAGATGCGATCGACAAGTTGAATCGCCAGCTCTTCATTAACATCATTAGCTGCTTCGTAGAGTTCCTGCACCCAGCTTTGAGGCATTTGAGCCAGTAGCTCTCCGAAAAATGAATCGGGTTTTTCGTTCACACAATAACGCCGTAAAGCCCCGACTGGGAGCCGGGGCAACTCTTGATAAAGATAGCGGACTTCCAAGTAGCAAGCTATCTTATCAAAGAGGATTTGTTCTTGAAAAGGTTTTCGCACAAAATCGTCGCAACCTGCGGCGATAATTTCGCCTTTTTTCTCCTCAAAAGTGCTAGCAGTCAGAGCAATAATTACAGTTCGCCACTGAGTTTGTTTCTCTTTCGCTCTAATTTGTCGGACAGCTTCAAAACCGTCCATTACCGGCATTCGCGTATCCAGCCAAATTAAATGAGGCTGCCAACTTTCCCAAAGTTCAACCGCTTGGTAGCCATTTTCCGCTTCTCGGACTTCAAAACCAATTGGTTGCAACATTTTAACCAGCAGCAGCCGATTTTCTTGATTGTCGTCAACTGCTAAAATCCGATAAATCGGTTGATCTGCTTCTAGCCCGATCACCCGCTGCAATGTCGCCACTGTTATTTCAGACGAAATAGCAGCAAATACTCGGATATTAAATTTAAAACTGGTTCCCTCACCTAAAACACTTTTTACCCAAATATCCCCACCCATTATCTGCACGTATTTTTTAGTAATTGTCAAACCCAACCCCGTACCATCCGCCGCTTTTCTCCCCGCTTGTGTTTGCACGAAAGCATCAAATAAAGTATCAATTTCTGCTGTTGCTATGCCAACTCCCGTATCTTCAACTTCAAACAAAATTAACAAGGGTTCGACTGAGGTAGAGTTAGGATGACTTTCCGATTCTGTCTGCTGCGGCTGGTTGCTTTCCACGCTCACGCGCAGCCAAATACGGCCCCCGTCGTGAGTAAATTTCATGGCATTTCCCAGCAGGTTAATTAAGCAGACGCGCAGCTTGTTTTCGTCAGTTTTTATATATTGGGGAACATTTGCCTGGACGGAAAATCTCAGTTGCATTTTTTTTGTTTCAGCTTTGATTTGAAACATTTCTTCGAGAGTGTCGAGGAGTTGATAAAGGTCAAAGCTGCGTTCATCTAAGCCAATTATCCCTGCTTCTATTTTCGACAAGTCTAAAACATCATTAATTAGTTCCAGCAAATGTTGACCGCTGCGGTTAATAATTCGGAGGTTTTCGAGATTTTCGTGGCTGAGCAAAGAGTCGCGACTCATGACTTGGGTAAAACCCAGGATGGCGTTCAGGGGCGTCCGCAATTCGTGGCTCATATTGGCAACAAATTGACTTTTTGCAAGCGATGCAGCGGCCGCTGCTTCTTCGGCTTTTTTGCGTTCTATTATTTCTTCTTGCAGTTCTTTATTGCGATCGAGCAATTGTTTTTTCAGTCTCTGGATAGTCAGTTGGTGTTCGATTCGCGCTAAAACTTCTGCTACATGAAACGGTTTTGTGACATAATCTACCCCTCCCACTTTAAAGGCGGTTACTTTGTCCAATACTTCATCTAAAGCACTGATAAAAATAACTGGAATTTCTGAGGTATTCGGATCTTCCTTGAGCTGTGTGCAGACTTCGTAGCCGTCCATTTCCGGCATTTTGATGTCGAGCAAAATTAAATCTGGAGAACCTGAGCGCGCGGCTCTGATTGCCATTTTGCCGTTAATTACGCCGCGGACTTTGTAGCCCCGATCGGACAGCGTTGCTGATAAAACTTGCAAATTTTCTGGAGTATCGTCAACAATTAATATGTTGCCTTTATTTTCTTCTATTTGATTTTTGGTCATCGATCGCTATTTTTTGTTAATTTAAGAATTGTTGAAATTATGAAAACTGATTAAATGTTAATTATAGCACTTTCTCCTCAATGAACTCCTTTTATATTTACAGAACTTATCCTAGTGAAAATTTGAGATGTGAGATTTGAGATTAAATAATTGAGAATGACTGATGATTACCAGGGTGTGGAGCTTGGCTACAAGTAAATTAGCCGCTCGCCCGCAGGCGAGTTTACAAATAGGCGATCGACCTACATCATCCATAATCCTGAACCTGCCCCTATCCTTTCTTTTTTCATCCTTCAACAATTTCTAAACTCCTCAATCAAATCGATAATCCGATCGCATCGGAAGTTATTCGCCAAATCGACGATCGCGCTGCGGAAACTCGCATTAATAGGAGGAATCGACAACAGCCGAAAAATCTCCTCGTTATCAACCGCATCCGCCGCAGAATACAATTCATCAACCCATTCAGCAGGCATACCTTCCAAAAATGAAGTATTGAGCGTAAAAGCCAAATCAGCCGTTTCAGTTGCCGTGGAAACCTCGGCGGACACCGCAGCATCAGAACTTAGCGAAGCTTCTCGATCGTAAACATAGCGGACTCCCAGATACTTAGCCATCTTTTCCAGAATCACTTGCTCCCGAAAAGGCTTCGCTACAAAATCATCGCAACCAGCCGACAAAATCAGCGATCGCTCCTCATCAAAAGCACTTGCAGTCAGAGCAATAATCACCGTTGCTTGACCTTTCAAATGCGCTTTAATCTGTTTAGTAGCTTCGTAACCGTCCATCACCGGCATCCGCATATCCATCCAAATCAAATGAGGTTCCCAACTCGACCACATTTCCACAGCTTGAACGCCATTTTCAGCGTCCCGCACCGCAAAGCCAAGGGATGTCAGCATTCTGACCAACAGCAAGCGGCTTTCCAGGCGATCGTCAACAGCTAAAATCCGGTATTCTCGCTGTCCGGGTTCGAGACCAACCACTCGGCGAGCTGTTTGAGCAACCTGAATTTCCACTGCATTAGGGAGCGAGACTTTAACATCAAATCTAAAAATGCTGCCGCGACCGAGGGTGCTTGTTACCGTCATCTTCCCTCCCATTAACTGAACGAACTGCTTGCTGATTGGCAAACCTAAACCGGTTCCTTCTTGAGCTTTTTTCCCGCTTTCTGTTTGCGCGAAAGGTTTAAACAAATTCTCCATTTCTTCCGCAGAAATTCCTGAACCTGTGTCTTCCACTTCAAATAGCAAAGAGCACCTCTCACTTAGCAAATTTTCTGGGGAGCTTTTATTTTTTAGCAGCTCATGTTTGACTCTTAAATTGACACCACCTTCCGCAGTAAATTTAATAGCATTTCCGACGACATTTATCAATACTTGTCGCAACTTGCTTTCGTCAGTTTCTATATATTGAGGTAGATGTGGTGGGCAATCAAAAATTAACTGCAACCCTTTTTTTTCGGCTTGCAGCTTCAGCATATGTTCAGTATTTTTTATCATCTTGTGCAAGTCGAAAGTGCTGTTATTAAGTGTGACCAGGCCGACTTCAATTTTTGACATTTGCAGAATATTGTTGATCAGAACGAGCAAATGTTCTCCGCTCTGGGTAATAATTCCTAAGTATTGCTGTTGATCTGCACCGAGGTCTGGGTCGCGGGCTAGCAGTTGGCTGAAACCGAGAATTGCGTTGAGGGGAGTTCGCAATTCGTGGCTCATATTCGAGAGAAATTCGCTTTTTGCTCTGTTCGCTCTGTCGGCTTCTTCTTTAGCTTTTCGTAGAACTATTTCAGCTTGTTTCCGTTCGGTAATATCGCTAGCAGTGCCTGTTGTGCCGATGATGTTTCCTTCAGCGTCCATGCGCGCGATCGCCTTGGTATTTACATCAATCTTTCGGCCGTCTTTTCCTAATACTATATTTTCGTACTGAAACACAGTTTTTCCCGTCAGCAAGCGCTGCTGAAGTTCCCATTTCCAGTCTATTTCTCCTGGAGCCAAGAAATCGCTAAAAGTACACCCTAGCATTTCTTCAGGCTCATAACCGTAGATTTGTTTAACTGCTTGGTTCACAAAAGTAATGTGTCCTTCAGCATTGCAAGACCAGATAATATCTTGGGAAGTTTCAACTAAATGACGGTATTTTTCTTCGCTCTCTGCAAGGGCTATTTCTGCCAGCTTTCGTGGGGTAATGTCCATCAAAGTTGTGAATAGTTTTGTCACTTGCCCTTGTTGGTTGACAACTACTTCTCCTCTGGCTTCGATGTAGCGAATGAAGCCGGCTTCACTTATTTGTGATGGGCTATTATCTGCAGCAATTTTTGGTTCCGGGCGCAGAATTCGATATTCTAAACTATAAGATTGCCCGCTAGCAATAGCAGTGTCGATCGTTGTTTGCCACTTTTGTCGATCGTCCGGATGTACGTATTGCGAAAACTCAGCTAGTGTTGGCGCAGGCTGGGTTGGGTCGAGCCCAAAAATCCGAGATAACTCTTCCGACCAAGTAGTTGTGTTGGCAGAGAAATCGCATTCCCAGTTACCGACACGGGCGATTCTTTGCGCTGCTGCTAAAGAAGCTGCTACACCTCGGAGTTTTTCTTCGGCTAATTTGCGATCGCTAATATCTTGAATTACAGAAATTACGCAAGTTTCGCCATGAATGTCAATGATTTCTGCTGACAGTAGCCCGGTTCTGAGTTCCCCTGTTTTAGTGCGAAAATCAAATTCGTAATTGAGAATAATTTGTTTTTCATCTAACATTTTAAACAACTCGGCGTGGGCTTGTATATTTTCCCAAAGATTCAAATCAAGCGCCGTGCGATCGAGGATTTCTGCGGCGGAATAACCGACGATCTGGCAAAAAGCCTGATTAATTTCTAAATAACGACCGTCATTAAGTCTGGTAATAGCAATCGGGTTGGGAGAAGAACGAAAAGCTTTAGCAAACTTTTCCTCAGACAAGCGCAGTTGTGCAGTCCGCTCCTCGACTAAAGTTTCCAGTTCTTGATTCAGCTTTTGGAGTTGAGAATTTTGTTCCGCTAATTGCTTCTCCCTAAAATAGCTGTTAATCGCTTCTTTTACCGTCAACTTCAAATCTTCCGACTGCCAAGGTTTCGATATGTATCGGTACAATTTAGCATATTTAATAGTATTCGCCACTGCTTCTAGGTCTGCTTGCCCCGTCAGCATGATTTTGATAGTTTTTGGCGACATTCTGTGAATCTGCTTCAGCAATTCGTCCCCTTTGATATTCGGCATCAGATAGTCGGAAATCACTGCTACGATTTCGCAGCCCTCTGCCAGCAATTCCTCGATTAACTCTAAAGCATCTTCGCCACCTTCAGCGGTTTCTAATAAGTGTTCTTCCCCCAGGGTTTTTTTTAACTCAATTTTCAAACTTTCAAGAATTATCGGTTCATCATCCACACAAATAATCACAGGTTTATTGTTCATTTTTTGCCAAACCCGATTTTATAGTTTCTACTAATTCTTTACGATCCCACGGCTTGTACAAACAGCGGTGCAAGTTTGCTTGCTCCTTCACCCGTGCTATTGCTACTTCGTCGGCTTGTCCGGTCAGCATAACTTTCACAATTTTAGGATATTTTTGGTGAACCAGAATCAAAAATTCATCTCCTTTAATCCCTGGCATTAACCAGTCAGATACTATGACCAAAATATCACTTTCCTCTTCTTCTTGAATTTCATCCATAATTTCCAGAGCTTCATCTGCATTTTCTGCTACTTCATAGAGGTAAGCATCCCCAAATTCTTTTTTAAGTTGAATTTTTAAACTATTTAAGACCACAACTTCATCGTCAACGCACAAAATTACTGGTTTAGGCATAAAGCTTTACTTCTATTTAATTTTAAAACTTGGGTATTCCCCTCTTTTTTTAATTGCTTTCAAGGAATTTCGATAGGCAATAATATAGTAAATTTTGTTTGACCAGGCACGCTTTCTACTTGCAGTTCACCTTGGTGTTTTCCCAGAATTTTTTGAACTATATCTAATCCCAAACCACTGCCTTCCCCTGGAGGTTTAGTTGTGAAAAACGGCTCAAAAATTCTCGGCATAATCTCTGGGGGAATCCCTGGACCACTGTCGGTAATACTGACTGATATTACGTTCGCTTGGTGTTTGACATCAATTTTTAACACTCCTTTGTTGCCCATCGCTTGTAAAGCATTGTGAATCAAATTTGTCCAAACTTGATTGAGTTCATCAGGATAGCATAGCACAGAGGGCAAATTAGTACCATAGTTTCTGACTACTTCCACACCGTGTTTGATTTGGTAGTGGTAAAGCGTTAAAACAGTATCAATACCGTCGGTAATATTAGCGATCGCTTTGGAACCTGACTGGTCGTAACGAGAGTAGCTTTTCAAAGCAAAAACGATTTTGGCTGCCCGATCTGTGGCAGTAGCAATATTTTTAGTGCTTTTTTGTACCGTAGCAAATTGGTAGGCAGTTTGTACAATATTTCGACTTTGGCTGTCTTTCAACAAAGGTAAAAAAGGTTCTACATTATTGCAGATGCCGATATCTAATAAAGTACAAGCAAGACTGGCGGCGTCGTCAATTTTTTCTGATTCTAATTGCCCCTGCAAAATTTTTTTTAACTGACGTTTTTCTTTACTTGATAATGTATCTGTTTCTTGGCTGGACTTGTGTAGCAAAGCAAAGAAATCATGTCGCCGTTCTGGAGATAGTTGTTGAAAAAATATCGGCAACTGCTGCAATTGTTCCGTCCAGAAGTCGGCGATGTTCTGCACAGAAGAGCGAATCGCCCCTAAAGGAGAATTGATTTCATGAGCAACTCCGGCAATTAACTGTCCGAGGGCTGCCATTTTTTCTGATTGAATGAGTTCTTTCTGAGTCCGCTTCAGTTCTTCTAAGGTATGAGATAACTCTGCATTTTTTTGGCACAGCGCTGACTCGGCTATTTTGCGGGCGTTGATGTTGCGGGCAACCCAAATAACTGCATCTTTTGAGAACAGAGAAATGCAGGCGGAAAACCAAATTTCGCGACCACAAACTGTTAAGCTGTAGTCAAAATTGAGAGTTTGTTGTGTTTCTAACACTTGCTGAACTAGCACCCACCAATCATCCGGGTTGTCGTCGTCAAAAAAATGTTCTATGGTCAAGCTGACTATATCACAATCTGGCTCAGAAGCCGCTGCCACATTCGTTGGCAAAACTTCTATGTTCCGCTGAATGTCTAGCACGAGAACGATGTCGGTCATCGCTTCAAAAACGGCGCGAACTTTCTTTTCTGAAAAGTGTAATTTTTCTTCGAGCAATTTTCTACCGCTAATTTGTTGCTGCAATTCTTCGTTACTGGCTGCTAGTTGAACCGTGCGGTCTAGAACTCGCTGTTCGAGTTCGGTGTTGAGACGGCGAACTTCAGCTTCAGCGGTAGCGCGGTCTTGTATTTCCTTTTTCAACTGACTGTTGGCATTAATTAATTCTAAAGTTCGCTGTTTGATTTGTTCTTCCAAATTATCATTTAAAATTCGCAATTTTTCCTCGACTTCTGTTCTCCGCAACGCTTCTTTTTGCAATTCTTCGTTCATTTTGTTCAACTCCTGAATTTTGTCGGCAACTGTTTCCTGCAAAAGCTCGACATTTGCGTGCATTTCTACCGGATCTAAGGCCTGCAGCAGGCTAATTTCAGTCACAATTCCGGCTAAATATCCTTCTTCGTCCACCACCACCAAGCGCCGGATGCCGTGCTGCTGCATTAACTGGTGAGCCTGCCACAAGGTGGCTTTTACCTGCAACGGTATCAGCGGAAAACTCATGGCGGCGGTGACGGGAGTACGTGCGAAATCTAGTCCAGAGGCTTGGAATTTAACAATGTCGCGTTCTGTAATTATGCCCACAGGTTTCTGATTTTTGTTGTCGCTGTCGCTGCAAATGACTATGCAGCTTTTCCGCTGGGTTCTCATCTGTTTTGCGACTTCTAAAACTGAGGCGCTGCTTGAGGTAACTATTAATTGTGTCGTCATAATTTCTTCGGCGCGCCACATTTTCAGCAAGTCTGCCGGTTTGAGAATTTGACGGATGCTTTCGCAGGTGATAGCGCCTAGCAAGTTGCCACCTTCGTCTAGGAGGGGTAAATGACGGATTCTTTTCGATCGCAATATGCTCAATACCTTGAAGATATTCCCCGCTTGATCGAGGGAAATAGCGATCGGGTTTTCAGTCATCACCTCAGAAATTGTCACCCCTGCTAGCGGTATTTCGCTAGCAGTTATTTTCACAACATCGCGTTCTGTAAAAATTCCGAGCAATTGCTGCTCAAACGCGATTAAAATGCAACTGGCACTCGCCTGAGTCATTGCAGCAATTGCGACTTTCAAGGGTGTGTCTGGATGTAGCACCGGTGGTTTGGGGTCGATCGCCTGTTCTAGCAATCTTTGCGTATCAGAAACTGTTGTTGACATGGGCAAATCAAGGGGGATAGATGCAGGCGGAACCGGCACTTAATACCATTTTAGATTTCAGATTTTACAGTCGCGGTACGCTAACCGCAATCGAGATTTGACATCGGTCTAAAGTTACATTTTTAGTCGCACAGTGGTATGATTTTTAGTGCGATCGCGCTAAACGGCGATCGGAATTGATACCATACACGTCCTTTGGCCGATAACTGATGTTACTTCTATTTTACCCAAATGTTTTTTCACACTTTTTTTAACAATCTCCTTTTCCCACCCGCTGCCTTAGTCGGCGGGTATTGTGGTAAAGAACGGCTCAAATATTCGTGGCAAAATTACCGGGTAATTCAGTTGCCACTGACGAACAGGCTTGGATTTTCTGCTCTCACCTCTACTTTGAAAACTCGGCAATTCTCTAGAGCTTGTAAAGCATTGTGCCTCAGATTTATCGAAACTTGTTTTACTTCGTCTGAAATCGACAACAATTTGGGCATTTGTTCTTGAAAATTTCTGACAAATTCTACTAAGTATTTTAGTTATTTTAATTAAAAGTTAGTATAGTTTTAACGGGTCAGTAATTTGGAAAATCACTTTGCTACTATCATACATTTATATCAAGAATTGTTTTAAAATTAAAAATTAGTTTTGTGGCTATCTAGGAAATTTTGTTGGGAATATGTGAATAAATGGCAGAGAATATCTGCCTGAATCAGTCATTTAAGCAGCCTTTGATGAAATATGTGATTGCAGTGCAACTTTATGGATTGCTTCTGTTGAGCAAGCAGGTTGCTATATTCAGCAATTTCGCGCGTTATTTCTATAAGTTCTTGACCTACTAAATAGGAATATTGCGATTTTTGGCACAATAACTGACAACTTCAAACTCAGCGTTTTTGATAGCACTTTAATAGCTTTCTCGGAACATGGGCCGCGTTTCCCTGACATGAAACTTGCTGTGAGCGATACAAGCTGCTACTAAATATAATATCCTGGCTCAGAGGCTGTGGGCATTGAACATCGATAACTGTAGCTACCTGTTGCAGTAAGTAGCAGCCCAGAAAATCACGCTACCCGTAATTGTAAATAATAACCCTGCCTTTGCGCGCAAGCATTCAAGGCAGGGTTATTATGGAATATTCCGAATTCTCACGGGTGAAGCGAGGGCGCTACTGCCGACTTCGGCTGCCCAGCAGTACACTACTCGCCCAATCGAGTTATTTTAGCGCTGCGTTCGGCCAACATCAGCAGTACATAAATAGTCATTACATAGCCGGCGGCCAGAATGGGAATAATTAGAGGAATATCGCGATAAATCATAATTAGAACCAAAAGTCAAGGACGAGGAGGAGCAGGACAAGTTCAAGACCTACTACATTAAGTCAGCACGCAAGACCATGCCTTGGTTCTGAAGGCTGTTTTTCCATATCAAGCCTGCGGGAACCTTTAGGCGTTCCCGGTCATCAATAATGATTTACTGCTTTACAGATGCTTAAACAGCCTAAAACCATCCACTTGAGCTGCTTTGAGCTACCGTGCACATAAGATGCGCTACTCTTAACTTCTGATAACTTTTAGCCGCGAGGAACTAAAAATCTGTACCAGAAATTTTGGCTGCGATCGACTAACAAGGCTGGCTCTACGAAACTTTTACAGGCACCTAAAAGCTACCTGCCAGTCTGGCTGTACTTAATGTATAGAATTGTTTAAATCCTTAATACCCATAATAACACAGGGTTTCTGGGATTTAGAGATTTTTTGGCAGTGTCCTTAACAATTCGATACAATAGGGGCAACCCCTCTGACAGCCGGCTACTCACCTCTGGCAGGCGGGTGACTCCCATCGGGTGGCAGATGACAAATAACTGCCGATCGCCTAGATTTTTCTTTTCTATTGCAGAGAATTACCTTAAAATAAAGATATGATATGTAAAATTTTGTTACTTTACGGCTTGAGTCGGCGTATCCATGATCTCTAGCACTCTCCTATTTTCCTCGGTTGAAGAAGACCTGCGACTGTTGACAGAAAACTTAAAACAGTTAGTGGGTGCCCGTCATCCCATCTTGTACGCGGCTGCAGAATACTTATTCGGCACAAAGGGAAAACGAGTGAGACCCGCAATCGTTCTGTTGATGGCCAAGGCGACTATGCCCGATCGGGAAATCACGGAAAAACACCGCCGGCTCGCTGAAATCACAGAAATGATTCACACAGCTAGTCTCGTGCACGACGACGTGGTGGACGAGTCGGATCTGCGGCGGGGAGTGCCGACGGTTCACAGTCGGTTTAACAACCGAGTGGCAGTATTGGCGGGAGATTTTCTGTTTGCTCAATCTTCCTGGCATTTGGCAAATCTAGACAACCTGCCAGTAGTCAAACTGCTTTCAGAAGTGATTATGGATTTAGCTGAGGGGGAAATTCAACAGGGACTCAATGGATTTGACACCAGCTTGTCGATCGAAGCGTACCTCGAAAAAAGTTATTACAAAACAGCGTCTTTAATTGCCAACAGTTCCAAAGCAGCGGGCTGTTTGAGCGAGGTTTCAGCGGAAATAGCAGACGATTTGTACAACTACGGTCGGAACATTGGTTTGGCATTCCAAATAGTAGATGATATATTAGATTTCACCGCTTCAACGGAAACTTTGGGGAAACCAGCAGGCTCGGATCTCAGAAGCGGTAATCTGACAGCACCAGCACTATTTGCCCTAAAAGAAAAACCTTACTTGGAAGTTCTCATAGAACGCGAATTTGCCCAAGAAGGAGATCTAGAGCAGGCCCTGGCACTGGTAGAAGATTCTAAAGGCATAGAGCGATCGCGAGAACTAGCCACAAATCACGCACAGAAAGCCGTCGAATACTTAGCTGCGCTGCCCCATTCAGAGTCCCGTCAAGCTTTGATCGATTTGGCTGAATACGTTTTGAGCAGACTTTATTAGAGGTTAAAAAGTTACACTTTAGTGGTAATGGGGAATTGGTAATGGGAACTTCCCAATGCCTAATGCCCTGTTACCAATTAATAGAAAATTGAGTTGTTTAGGCAATATCCGGCGGTGGAGCCGATCGATACTGTTGCAAGTAAACGTTAATTAAACTCTGTACTTGCTCGCGAGGGATTTCCGTCCCGACTTCCTGATTGCCGGGACTTTCAAAAAAAACAATGCTGTCAAGACCTTCCAGAGCTATCATCTGAAATAAAATGTGAGTGACAGGCAAAAGCACCGGTCTGAGGCGATCGCCCCCAGCCGCCGCAGCCTGCGACGCATCTTTAAGATTGTTCCAAGCATAAATCACCCTCTTCTCCCGTCCCGGTTGCTTGAGATTGCTCAAAACCACGATCGCCCAACTTTGGTCTACCGCTTGCAGGATCGAGTATTCGAGGTGCTGTAGCTGTTGGGCAATTAACACCAGTGCCGGGGCGATCGCCTTTAAGATTTGTGGCGTCGAACCGTCGGGCGGAGCTTTTTCGATCAATGCTTGAATCTGTTGGTCTAAATCCATCAGTCAGTTCTTTGATATCTAAAATTAAAAATTTCAGGTTAGCAGGTCCGCATCCAAGTATATATTACCCAGCACTGCCCTATTAAAGATAAGCTGACACCCATCTAAATTTAATATTTAGCAGCCTAGAGTCCTTGTAGCGAGCATTTGGGCAAAAAAATTAAGTGCGTAACAGCTTACACAAAGTCATCCAAAAAGTCTAACGGTAGGGTGCTGAGTGCTAGCGCTGTCCAGGTGTGTTAAACCTGAGTCCGATCAAAAACCGAAAACGGTTATTTCACGTTCGGATTTTTCACGCTTAAAGCTATAAAAACTGTTTGGGGAGTTTGGTTTCAAAATAAAAGCGCCCAAAGTTAGTAACCTCATGAGCGGGCTGGGTGTTTATGGCGCACCTTACCCCAGATGGCGGCTCAAAGAATTTGTTGGCCCTACTCCTATATATCTATTGTTCATATTTATAGTTGGTCGATCGTCCTTGACGCTACCCCTACCTGCCGCTGCACCTCGGCCCCATCAGCTACACCCCTAGCTTTTTCGTTGTTAACAGACCCAGATTTACCTAAAATGTAACGAAATATTACAAGATGACGCTAAAGCTGCATAGAGGCTTGACAGCAAAGAATTAAGCGGCTAATCTGATATACATACCCGGGTAAGTCAATTCACTGTCATATGCAAGAAAAGCAAAAAGTTACATTGTATCTTCCACCAGAACTGCATCGCCAGCTCAAAATCCGAGCCGCAGTCGAAACTGAACCGATGTCATCAATTGCAGAAAGGGCAATTGTCTTCTACCTAGGAAATCCCGAACTGGTTGACGAAGTAGAAGCCTCCTACGGACAAACCCATCGGGTATACAACTGTCCAGAATGCACGGGTTCAGTAGTAATGCGAGATGGAGAACTGGCCTCCGTAACAAGTCAGCCGAGCGTATTGGCTGAACAGGATCTTCCAGTAAAGCAGGTGTCGGGCGTCAGCGCCAGCACGGCCAAACCGGGAGAGGAAGAATTGGTTCCCTGCTAAGAATGCCTTGCTTCCCCAAAAAGCTAAAACTGAAATTTTCAGTAAGAGGGCGAAGGGCAGCATTGAGATTCAGCAAAGATAGCACCGTCTCTAGTGGGTCGAGGACTATGCAAGAAGAGATCAGTATTCTAATCCAAGCTCAATATCCTCTGATCTACCTCGTGACATCCGAGGAAGAGCGGTGTGAGCAAGCAATTTCGACAATAGCTCAAGCAAAACCACAGCGACGAGTATTTATCTGGACTGTAACTCACGGCATTGTGGAGTATGGTCAACCCCGCACCACCACCCAACACAACACCGTCTCGCCAGAGGCAGCAATAGAATGGGTGATCAGGCAGCGAGAACCCAACAGTAACGCTAGCATCTACATTTTCAAAGATTTACATCCTTTTATAGATTCTCCTCCGGTAACGAGGTGGTTGCGCGATGCGATCGCCAACTTCAAAGGAACGCAAAAGACAATTATACTGATGTCTCCTTTGCAGCAAATTCCGATCGAGCTAGAAAAGGAAGTAGTGGTATTAGACTTCGCGTTGCCAGACATGAAGGAACTAAACCAAGTATTGTCTGGTCAGTTGGAGCAAACGAAATCGCGACGCATTACCACAGAAGCGCGAGAAAAACTTTTAAAAGCAGCCTTGGGATTGACCAAGGACGAAGCTGAAAAAGTTTATCGTAAAGCCCAAGTTTCGACTGGGCGCCTCACAGAAGAAGAAGTAGACATAGTTCTTTCGGAGAAAAAGCAATTAATTCGGCGCAACGGCATTCTAGAGTTCATTGAAGAAGACGAAACCCTGGATGCAGTCGGCGGTTTAGAAGAGCTGAAGCGGTGGCTGAGACAGCGTTCCAACGCCTTTACCGAAAGGGCGAGAGAATACGGTCTGCCCCAACCAAAAGGGATGTTAATTCTCGGCGTACCAGGATGCGGAAAATCGCTGATTGCCAAGACCACCTCCCGCCTGTGGGGACTGCCCCTGCTGAGGCTAGATATGGGTAGAGTCTACGACGGCTCGATGGTGGGTCGATCGGAAGCCAACCTCCGCAATGCCCTCAAAACCGCAGAATCCATCTCTCCAGCCCTCCTCTTCATAGACGAACTAGACAAAGCCTTTGCAGGAGGCACTGGTTCGGCCGACTCAGACGGAGGCACATCCAGCCGGATTTTCGGTTCCTTCCTCACTTGGATGCAAGAAAAGACTTCCCCAGTCTTCGTAATGGCAACAGCCAACCGAATCGAGCGGTTGCCGGGAGAATTCTTGAGGAAAGGCCGATTCGACGAACTCTTCTTTGTTGATTTGCCTACCAAAGAAGAACGCCAAGATATATTTAAGATTCACCTGTCAAAGCGGCGTCGGGAAATTACTCGCTTCGATTTAGAGCAACTTTCCAATGTTTCCGAGGGCTTTTCAGGTGCAGAGATTGAGCAAGCGCTAGTAGCCGCAATGTACGAAGCCTTCGCTCAAGATCGAGAGTTTACGCAGCTAGACATCATCGCGGCCATTAAATCTACAATGCCACTGTCTAAAACAATGACCGAACAGGTCACCGCCCTTCGAGATTGGGCTAGACAGCGTGCACGGCCCGCTGCGTCTTCCGTCGCTGAATACCAGCGAATGGAATTCTAAAAGCTTTCTCCTGGTCCAAACAGGAGCAAAGGCTAGCAACAGCTAGCAGTTCGATTCAAGAGCCGCCCAGCGGCACCGTTAAATCCAGACCGTTGTTGTTTCTCTCTCAGTTTTATTAGGAGGAAATCCAATGTCTCACTTTAGCACTCTGCGTACCAAAATCACCGATGCCGAAATCCTGAAAGCTTCACTGCGCGACTTGGGCATTTCAGTCAAGTCAGAAGCTGATGTTCGTGGCTATAACGGTCAGCGCGTTCGCTCCGACATCGTAGCGATTCTCGAAGGCGAATATGACCTCGGTTGGTCTCGCAATAGCGATGGTTCCTTTGACCTGATTGCCGACCTCTGGGGCGTCGCCAAAAAACACAATCAAACTGAGTTAATCAACTCCATCAACCAGAAGTACGCAGTTAACAAGACCTTGGCCGCAGTCAAGCAGCGCGGTTTGCAAAATGCCAACGTTAAGCTGGTAGTGCAAAACTAATTGATCTGCAGGTTTCCAAGCTCGCGGGTTAACCACACAAACGGGTTAACCCGTTTTTCGATCGCTAGGATGTAGAGGGGGGTCTTTGGGCCGCCACATACTTTTTTAGCACCCCCAAGCAGCAGCTCTCCACGTGAAAGCTGCTGCTTTATGCTTTAATGGCCGGCTACTTAATGCTTCGGGCAATCGTCGAGCGTTTGTTGATAAATTTCAAGTATTCGATCGACTTTGCGTTCCCAATCAAAATGCTGCCGGACTTGTTCCCGTCCCGCACAACCGATACTCTGCCGCTATTCTGGTGAATGAGCCAGCTTGAGCATCGCATCTGTCAGTCCCTGGACAAATCCTTCTTTAGAAGTGGGTTCTACTAAAATACCGCAAGTGGAATTCATATAATCTACCGGACCGCTTCAGTTCGTTGCTATGATTGGCAAGCCCACTGCCATTGCCTCCATCACCACTGCCCCGCCGCATTCCCGCAAACTGGGAAAAACCATTGCATCAGCTTGTTGCATTTTGAGATCGCACTCCTCCTGAGACAGCCACCTACTAAATACAACGCTGCTGTCGATACCTAAACGAGCTGTTTGAGCTTCAAGTTCCCCTCGGATGTGCCCATCACCGATGATTTCCAAGACTGCATCGGTTTGAGCGGCGACGGGCGCGAAGGCTTCCAGCAGCAAATCTACAGCTTTCCAGTCGATCAGCCTGCCTAAAAAAATAAAATGAACCTGCCCGGTCGCTACTCTTGATAAACTAGAGTCCGATCGCCACACCGAGAAATCCACGCCGTTTTCTACAAGTTCAATAATTTTACCCTGCACCCCAGATGCAAGTGCCTGCTTCGTGCGATCGTTTGCCCCTAACAGCGTCTCGGCTTTGATTTTACCGGGAAAAAGACAGACGATTGAAGAAATCGACGCACTGGTGACCGAGCTCGATTAAAATATCAATGGTAGGATTTTGGCGCGATCGAAAAGCCAGAGGAAATTTAACCGACGTGTTCATCGGACCGATAACTACCGGCACTCCCAATCCGAACATCAACGAAGGAACTGTTGCAGAGACTGGTGTCGGTTAGTGTACAACATCAATCTGGTGTTCGCTCACCAGCCGCCGGAGAATACGACGCTGTAGCAATTGGGTGTACAAGTGAGTGAGAAGCCCAAAAGAAAAGTCATTCACTCTTTCAGGGATAAATCGCCCGCAATTGTTAAGCAGCCGGTGCAGCCAAGTGTCGGGTACAAAGTGCATCCGATCGCGCTCTTGTGGAAACAGCTCTGTGAGTTCTGCTTGGGTGCGGGCGTGCGCCACTAACCATGTCTCTATTTGGCGCGATCGAAGTATCCAAAAGTAGCTCTCTTTTGTCACTTTCGACAGAAAATAATCTGGGATGGTTATAGCATAAGACTTTTACCAAAAACCTTGATTTCAGCCATTCTGTTGGAAAATAAATGCTCAAATCCTTGATCTATCTACAGTTGAAAATTTGGCTCTTATTTTTAATTTCCCAGAGTGACAAAAGAGGGGTAGTTGAGCGGCAGCAATGGCTCGCCGCCGAATTTAGTTGAGGCGTTCTGAGCACCAATTACAATTCGCATAACTTGTATGGGACTCAACGAGATTTATGTACTCTGGGATTAAATTTCTTCTTTGGAATCACTAAGACGGGTTAGTTATTCCAAGTTTTTCCAAGCACTGAGCTAAAGTTTCTGCACTGCGGCCGTGGCTAAATTTGGCGATGATTTTTTTCCGAGCTTCCTGACTGATACTCAGAGCAAGTTCTGGATTTCTGAGGAGATTGGCGATCGCATCTGCCATTTCTTCGGGTTTTTCTGATTGGACTAATACAGCATCCACGCCGTCATCTACTAGCTCAGAAGTTCCGCCTACATTAGTAACTACCGCCGGAACCTCCATCGCCATTGCTTCCATCACAGCAACCGGAACTCCTTCATTCAAACTTGCCAAAGCGAAAACGTGAGCTGCTTCTAGACCTTGGCGAATTGCCTGTTCCGAAACAGCCCCAAGTAGCTCCACGCATTCGGACATCGATTTATCTTCAATCATTTTTTGTAGCTCTTGGTGATATCCGCTGCCCCCTTGTTCATCCTCGCCTGCAATTTGCAGTCTCACGTCAAATCCCCGATTTCGCAGCAATTCTACCGCCTCAACCAAGTATTTGTGACCTTTCACCGGGTTGAGGCGACCGCAAGCAAAAATCTTGCACGGACTTCCTTCTTGCCAAGGCGTGTAAGGGCTGCTGCGTTTAATTTCTGCAAAATTAACTCCCATTGGAGCAACAGCTAATTGTTTGGGAAGAAAGTTCGCTAATTTATTTTTGACATCATTGAGAAGCAGTTGAGATATCACGATCACAAAAGCAGCATTTTTCCATTTTTGTTCCTGATTTGACCCGTACACTTCTAGAGTAGGTCCGTGAAGAGTCATACTGTAAGTACAGCCTGTAAGAATTGAGTTAAATAAGGCTATATTGGCGGCATTGGCACAGGAATGAACGTGGATGTGAGACCAACCTTTTGTTTTTGTTAACCCTGCTAGTTTGCCAGCCACAAAAATCCATGCCAAGAGTCGCACCTTTTCAGATAAGGATGTGCCACTCGCTTTGGCAATAACTGCAAGGCATTGCCACCATGCAGCGGGACCAGCTTTGAGAAGCTCTAGGAATGAGTTAATAAAATCTTTCGCAGCAAAGGGAAATAGATAAACAGTATTTTTTTGAGCTTCTTCTGCCCATACGTGAGAAGCGATCGCTCTGGGGGGCGGTTGAGTTGATACTAAATCTGTTTCAATTCCCAGATCTGCAAGAAATTGTCGCTCCCGCCACAAAAATATGTGTGTTTGGCCTGGGAATTGTGGAATAAAGTATCCAATTTTTGCCTTCATTTCGTACCTGCTTTCTAATTTTTTTACTCAACAATATCGCTCTACTATGTCGATGCACTAACACTTTTGTCACCGAGCATTTTTTCGTAAATCTCGACGATTTTTATGGCTTTGTTTTCCCAGGCAAATTCTCTGGCTTTTTCGATCGCCTTAGCTGACATACGTTCCCGCAGACGATCGTCTTCGACCAACAGCTTAATTTTACTTGTCAACTCCTGGGTGAGATACTCTCTAGAAATCGGCTCTATCTTAAAACCAGTTTCTTCATTCACGTATTCACCAATACCGCCATTATTGGCAACGATGCAGGGAAGCCCACAAGCCATAGCTTCCATTACCACTGCGCCGCCGAACTCTCGGATCGAAGGGAAGCAAAAAATATCTGCTTTCCTGTAATAATCCAGAGTTTCTTGTTGATTTACCCATCCCGCAAAGCTGATTATTTCCCCTAAGTTAAGTTCCTTCACTCTGTTTTCCAAGTTATTTCTTTCTGAACCCTCTCCTACTATGGTTAAGCGTATTTTATTTTGAATTGCCTGCTCTAATTTTCCAATAGACTCAATGACAATATCGGCGCATTTGTAAGGAACTAATCGACCCACAAAAAGCAAATTGATCTGGCTGACATCTTTATCAAGGATATTTGTCGGATGTAAAAATTTCTCCGAAATGCCATTTTCGTAGAACAAAGCAATTCTTTGATCGGGGATTGCAAACAAATCCTTGAGCATATTTAAAGTATAGGTTGAACCTGCTAAGATTTTGTCTGCTTTTTTGTAAGTTTCTACATAACCTGGAATTAATGCTCGACCAACTGCTCTCAAAAAGTTGAATTGAGCAAATTCTTGTCTGGCAGTTTCTTGAAAACCTGGTGGAAAGGGAATGCCCCCATTCACAGGTCCTAGAATAAAAGGAGTCTGCTGGCACACACTGACTACCTTAAACGGATACCGCGGCATCATCGGGGTAATTGCATGAACTATGTCATAATCTCCGTTGAGGATTTTTCCTTTAAATTTTTGATATACTTGTTGATTGAATTCTTCATAAATTGGGTAACTCAATGCATTATAAAGAGGCCAATTTACGCGCCCGTTGGCGGTAATTTTTTCAACTATCTTATAATATTGTTTGGTTAACTTTCCTTCCTCAAGGTAGAATATTTTTTCGTATTCTGGATGTTTTTCAAGAGCTGGTTTATTTCTAATATGGGTAACGAGTGTTGCATCAACTAAATTGTTTATTTGTTGAAAAAAGTTGTAGCCCACCAAAGGTACTGATGCCCAGTCAGGATTGCACTGCTCTACAATTAGTAAAACTTTTAATTTTTGATCGCTCATTTGTTTACTACTCAGGGGTGGACTTTCTGGGATGTTAGCTGTAATTCTAGCTGGCTGAATTAATAGACTTGGTGGTTTTGTATTCGATTAGCTTGCTCTGCTGCCCCAGCAATCGGCGCTGGTGAAACTGGATTTGACCTTGTAGCTGGGGAAATTTGGCTAATACACATGACAAAGCGTAGATGGCTGCCTCTTTAGTTGTGAGGTACCGATGCTTTATATAATAGTTATAGGTGCGATAGGTTGCTAAGGGGTAGCCACTCAATAGTAACAAGCTCCAGCCTTTTGTCGGCCATGTCATTGCCAAGGCTAGGGCTGGCAAGACTAAGCCCCAAAACCATGTGCTGCGCGTTTCTTTGACCCAATGGCGCTCTGGTTCGCTGCCGTGGATCCAGGATCCTTCGGCATAGGCGTAACCCGCTCTTTGAGCCCGCTTCCACCACTGTGCGAAACTCGTCATTTGCGCGTCGTGCAGGGTCATTTCTGCGTCTAAGCGAAGGATTTTCCAACCTTTTTGGCGCAGCCGCAAGCACAGTTCGGGTTCTTCGCCGGCTATTAGTGTGGGATTGAAACCTTCGACTTGCTCAAATGCTGCTACGCGCATCAGGGAGTCGCCACCGCAGGCTTTGGTTTCGCCGATGGGCGTATCCCACTCGATGTCGCACAATTGGTTGTAGATGCTTGCTTCGGGGTATCGTTCACGCCTGCGCCCGCAGACTGCTGCTACGTCTGGTTTGGCTACGAGTTCGCTGTAGGCTCGATCGATCCATCCATCAACTACTTCGCAGTCACCGTCCACAAATTGAACAAATTCGATGTCTGGTCCTAGTTCCAGCAAGCGGGCAAAGCCTTCGTTTCTGGCACGTGCTGCGGTAAACGGTATAGATAAGTCTAGTTCTACTGTATCGGCTCCGATCGATCGGGCTAACTCTAGGCTACCGTCTGTTGAGCCGGAATCGACATAGACGACGCGGGCAACTCTGCCTGTGGCGGAGACTAGGCATTGGCGGAGGCGCTGCCCTTCATTTCGTCCGATCGCCACTAATCCCATTTGTTTCAACCTTTACCTCTTGAATTCGACTCGCGAGTTGCTATTTTAATATTTTAGTGACACTCAAGGTAAGTTTACAATATCTTTATATTGTTAACTTACCTTAATCTGCGGTTTTTGGTGTTAAACTGTCTCTAACCTATTCTGTATTAAGAGCCACACAGATAATGTTGAGTAGAGCTTAGTCAACAATGCTAAATTTAAGTTCTTTTTTCGCACTTTACTGTACGAACCTGGGAGCCAGCCATACATTTTTTTCAATCTGCGAACAGTGGAACTACCCTGACTTTAAAGCCCGCATGATTGTTCCGAATTGCGATCCGTCATGTCGCAGACCGAATCTTGTAGAAGCTGTACCCAGATACTTCAAATGGCTATATTACCGCAGCGCTGACAGACCTAGAAATTGTACAGAAAAGCTTTTCCTCAGAGATGTTAAGGATTTTGATGCAATTTACTTGTGGCCTAACACTTCGATCGAAACCTTTAGGAAAGTTAAACAGGAGAGCACACCCATTCTTTTGGAGCGGATCAACTGTTATACAAAGCCGGCTAAATTTATTATTGATGATGCTTACCATCGCTTGGGAATCGATCCCCAACACCAAATTACTGCCGATACCATTCAGGAAGAGGATGAACAAATTAGTTTGGCTGATTTCATCTTTTGTCCGAGCCCCGAGGTGAAAAAATCTTTTATGGGAGCGGGAGTTCCCGAACATAAACTGATCCTTACCAGTTACGGTTGGTCTCCCAAGCGCTTCCCGCCTTTTGTGAGCGACAAGCCACTATCAGACACGATTACTGTTATCTTTGCGGGCAGCGTTTGCGTCAGAAAAGGAGCTCATTTACTGTTGCGGGCTTGGGAAAAAGCAGGAATTAAAGGCAGACTACTGCTTTGCGGAAGTATGGAGCCAGCAATTGCTGAAACTTGCAGCAGCATTTTAGCACGCTCAGATGTAATTCATAGGGATTACACTAGCGATATTGCCCTTGCTTATCGCGAAGCTGACTTTTTTGCCTTTCCCAGTTTGGAAGAAGGCAGCCCGCTGGTTACTTATGAAGCGATGGCTAACGGTTTGCCAGTTTTAACTTCACCTATGGGAGCGGGTGGCGTTGTCCGAGATGGCAAAGATGGCATAATTGTTTCGCCCTATGATGAAGAAGCGCTAGTGACAGGCTTGCAACAGTTAGCTGGTTGTGCCGATTTGCGGCTTCGGATGAGTAAATCTGCCCGCGAGCGGGCACAGGAATTTACGTGGGAAAAAGTGGCACGGCGGCGCGCTGAGTTGGTACTCGAAAGATTGAAACCAGGTTGAAAAGTGAGGGAGAAAACTTGAGCTTTTGGACGCTCCCGCGACTGAAAGCCACGGGTTTTTTATTTAATTTTAAATCCCAAATTCTAGCTGTTCGCAACTAATCCAATTTCTTTCAAGTTTTACCTCTTGAAAGCAAATACTGAGTAGTTCGTTTTATATTTTAATAAAAGTCCAGCTAATTTCATAATTTTTCTGCGACTTCTAGAAATTTTTTCAGACTTCCTGGGGTTTTTTTTCGATGATTTTTGCGGGAATTCCCACTGCGGTTGCACCCGGTGGCACATCACAAATCACCACAGCATTAGCACCAATCAAAGCATGATCGCCGATCGTTACGGAGCGAATAATTTTAGCTCCTGCACCAATATCGACATGACCACCGATTTTGACATCAGCAACAATTGTCACCTGCTGAAGAATCAGACAGTTAGGACCAATGGAAGCACTGGGATGAATGACCACGCCATTAGGATGAGTCAGCAGCAGTCCTCCTTGTATTTGGCAGTTCAAAGGGATGTCTGTTGCAGTGACAACGCTCCAAAATCGATGCTGGAGCACGTTCCAACGGCCTAAAATATATCCTCCAATTCCACCCTGATGCTGCCACTTTTGATAGTTGCGGATAGATTTAAGCAGTTGGCGACTCGGTTCCCACCACTTGCTAAGTTTTTCGCGGCTCCAGTCTGGTTCTGTAGCAGAAATGATTGACTTAGTGATTGACTCAACCATTGTTTGTGCATTTTTTTGATGATGTTGACAATTGTGCCTGTTTGGGCAGTTTACCTTAAGAAGAATCTCTAACTTGACTAGGGAGATTTATTTAATCTCTGCAGAGTTATAGCAGAAGCCATAAGGAAGAAAATGATTTAAGCGTTGTTTTCAGCAGGCCGGGATTTGATAATTTTGGCAGGGATACCAACGGCAGTTTGACCGGCTGGAATATCTGATAAAACTACAGCATTGGCACCAATATTTACGTCGTCTCCTAGGTTGACCTTGCCGAGGATTTTTGCACCAGCGCCGACGTTAACCCGATCGCCCAATTGAGGGGATTCTAGCGGTTTGTCCAAATAGCGGTTTCCCAAAGTTACACCTTGGCGGATAATGCAATCGTCGCCGATCGTACAATATCCGTGAATAATAATAGCGTTTTGATGTTCAATCACCACGCGACGACCGAGCTTCACAGTGTAAGGCAAGTCTATCCCGTAACTATTGCGGACTTTTCGGTAGAGCGATCGATAAAGAATGCTCAAAGGTGCTCGCAGTAATTTCGGTTCTACCTGCATTCTCCAGACGCCAAAACGCTGCACTGCTACGGCGCGAAATCCCGGTTTTGTCCAATCTCGACCGTGAGCAATCCAGTCTTCTTTAATTTGCTGCCACAGTCCCAAGCCGGGGTCTTCTACTTGATTTTCACTGGTGATTAAGTTTTGCTCAGTGACCATAAGCTCTAATTCACACTATTTTTTGTTTACTCTATTGCTAGATGCCGACGATATTAATGGGTCTATCAGGTTTTTGAGGAAAAAGCAATCCGGTTTTATCGATCGAGAATACTAATTTCTAGGCTGCATCATAAAATATTTTGCTTGCCTAGGTCAACCTAGTTTAGTTGGCTTTGACCGATTTACCAACTCCCTTTAAAAGTTTTTGGATTTTTCAATCTTACCCCCCTTAAAAAATACACTATTTAATACAAAATCCCTCAGTAATTGTGGTGGATCGCCATCGGGTTTGCCTTGAAGTACGCGGCGCACCCTCCAGGCTGCAAAACCAGAAGCCCAGGATACATCAGTTAATGCTGTGTAAACCAAGCCGTAGTTTTTGATAAAGTACCTACGCCGGGAATCAAACCAATAGGTAGGCAGCCTCTTGGCGGGCTTTTTGGTGTCAGTGACGCCTGAGCTTTGGCCGACTAAGTGGACAACGCGACTTTCGGGTACGTACCAGCAACTCCAGCCAGCTTTGTTCGCTTGCAGACAAAAGTCCATTTCTTCGCAGTACATGAAATAAGCTTCATCCATCAAGCCAATCTTTTCAAATACTTCGCGACGGACGATCATGCTGGCTCCAGCTACCCAATCAGTTTGACAGGTTTCTTGGGAAATGGGAGGCGCTGCGGCCCAGTTGGCTAATAACTTGGATATAAAGCCTGTCCGCCAACCAAAATCGAGTTCGGTCAAGATGTTGTGAAACCGAAAAGCTGACTCCTGGGGCGTGCCGTCGGGGTCTTCCAAGCGGCTGCCGGCGATGCCGGCTTCCGGATGAGTGTCCATGAAATCGACGAGGGCTTTTAAGGCACCGGGGCGAACAATGGTGTCTGGGTTGAGCAGCAGGAAGTAAGGAGGGGGATTGGTGGATTGGAGGGCGGGACGGATCAGGGCGTTGTTGCCGAAGGCAAATCCGCCGTTACGGTCTAGGGGAACGAAGGATGCCCATTCGCTCCAGCCTTCTGAGGCGATCGCACTACTAATTTCTTCGACTGAGCGATCGCCTGAAGCATTGTCGCCCACTACAACTCGCATACCGGGCAGCGATTGAACTTCGCTAACTAGAGAGCGCAAGCAGTCAATTGTCAAACTAGAGGTTCGGTAGTTAACAATGACAACCAGCAGTGGATAGGGGTGATTGGACTCGCTGGCCTTCGACATAAGTACCGTTGTTTGTTTAACAACTTTTTAGCTCAAGTTGTACCCATCTGGCAAGCTGGAGCGCTCGCTAATAGTATTTTTATTTGTTTGCGTGAAGGAGACTGTGTTTTCTGTCATATTTCGGAAATCTCGCCACTCTCGATCAAAGTCGATACTGTCTGTAGGCTTGACTGGCGGCTCGGTGCAGCAGCGAATGTCGGTAAACTAACCCCTTAGCGTCATCGGAATAGCCCCCGCCAATCACGCAGGCAACGGGATAGCCACCAGCTAAACACGCCATCAAAACTTGCATTTCCCGGCGAAATAAGCCCGTATCAGTTAAAGCTAATTTTCCCAGTTTGTCACCGTGATGAGGGTCTACTCCAGCATCGTACAAAACTAAATCAGGCTTGACACTTGACAGCAAATCTGGTAAAAATTTATCCAATGTTTGTAAATATTCGTCGTCCTCCATACCGACAGGCAAAGGTACATCTAAATCGCCCTTTTGTTTAGTGCCGGGAAAATTGACTTCGCAGTGCATCGAGAAAGTAAAAACGCTACTGTCATCTTGGAATATTACCGCGGTTCCGTCTCCTTGGTGGACATCTAAATCGACAATTAAAACTTTGCGAACTAAACCATTTTTTTGTAAGACGCGAGAGGCGATCGCCAAATCATTAAAAATACAAAAACCCGACCCAAAAGCAGGGAAGGCGTGATGAGTTCCGCCTGCAGTATTGCAAGCCAAACCGTAGTCTAAAGCGAGCTTGGCAGTTAGTACAGTTCCTGCAACCGCAGTGCAAGTGCGATTAACAAGGGCCCGACTCCAAGGCAGACCAATTCGCCGAGTCGCTTTATTATCGAGCGTCCCGTTGCAGTAAGCTTGAACGTAGCAGTGGTCGTGGACTAATTCAATCCATTCTTGAGGGGGAAGTTCGGGAGCGTGAAATTGCGATTTATCTGCTACCCCATCCGCAAGCAGCATCTGGTAAAGCATCCGAAACTTGGCCATCGGAAAGCGGTGATCCGGTGGCAGGGGTGCAACGTAATCTTCGTGGTAAATAATTGGTAAGTCCATTAAAATTATTGTATAACGAATGAATCTCCAATTGAAGGCCTGCAATCTCAAATTTAAATTCGCTGGAGAACCTGTATATGCAACAACTAAAAACAGTCTGGCAGTCCGGCAGCACCGACCCCGAAAATGCTGACAATCTCGATAATATCAGTCAGTGGTGGGGAAACCTCAACGGCAAAGAAATTAGCTGGGTACAGCGACTGATTCCGCAAATCGGCGGTCTCAGCGAAATTCACTGGCATCCCCAGCGTTTTGACGAAACATTTGTGATAGTCAATCCCGAAATTCGGGAGCAAACTCTCTATTGGTACAAACCCGATTCTCCTGTCCAACGTAACAACACTGTTGACAAACTAGAGCTTGATAACTTGCAACAGCAATTGTACATCTATCCTCAGTTGGAATCGGAACTGGTAATTCGCGTAGGCATTCCCGAAGTTAAATATCAAACACTTGAATTAAACAATCCAGAAATCGCCTTGGGCGAAGATAATATGCTGCTGCTGTGGGAAGCTGACCAAGAACTAGAAATTAAAATTTACTTTAGCCCTGAAAATATTGCTAAACTTAAGGAATTGCTGGCTTAAAAAAAACCGAGAGAATAGTTTATATGGTAGGCTTTGGGTGCGGTTGGACAGATCTATAGCAATCCTTGCAGGAGCCGTAAATTTTTTACCCTATCCCAACCCTCCCCGAACCTGCGGGGAGAAAGTAAGAAATTTACAAATGATTTAGGATTTCTATATACTCTTAGTTACCTATAAATATCTTAAGACTGATGGGCGGGTGCGTCAAGACCGAGGTTTTTCACAGCAATACTTCGTTGCAGCGACAATAGTAAAAAAAACGATTTCTTCCCCTCGTGGTACGTCCAGGTGTGTATGTAGGCTAAAACCCTTTGAATGTCGCAGCAGAATGTCCAGAAACTTGCGTTCTTCTCCTGGCACTTTTAATGCTAAAGTCAAGCAAAAAACTGTTCGGGGCGCATCAACCGGGTTGTAGGAAAATACTTTGTCGCAGCGCTTGAACAAAGTTAAAAAACCCGGTTGCTTTGGTCGGAAGTGCCTAAGCGATAATTGTTTTTACGCAGACTTAATGGGTACTTCAAATTAGGGGATTTGTTTGGGGAATAAAATATGGTTAAATACGGTTAATTTGAGTGACCAACTTAAGACAAGCAAGCAATAAGTTTAAAGAATAGAAGGTGGGTTAGCGGATGGCTAATATCTAAAATTAATCCTCTCTTGGATGAGTTTGAAAAGGTTTAATAAATAATTACGATCTGAACGAATCCCTAAATTTATTAAATCTTCAATCTGCTGCTAGCACTAAAAAATTCACAATGGTCAGACAAAAAATGATATTTGACAAAGAAAACATTCACATTTTAATTATTGATGATCAGCCCCAAAACCTGCGGTTTATATCAAGCATATTGACAAAAGAAGGGTATAAAGTTCAGCGGTCGATTTCGGGAGAAATGGCGGTTAATGCTAATTTAAGCGTTCTCCCAGACTTAATTTTGCTCGATATTGCCATGCCCAAAATGAACGGATATGAAGTCTGTACCCGACTGAAATCCAACGAAAAAATGAGGGAAATTCCGGTTATTTTTTTGAGTATTTATGATGAAACTTTTCACAAAGTCAAAGCTTTTGAAGTCGGCGGTGTTGACTACATTACTAAGCCTTTTCAAGTGGAAGAAGTTTTAGTGCGGATCGAAAGTCAATTGACTATACAACAGCTATCAAAACAATTAAAACAGCAGAATGCCCAACTGCAACAAGAGGTAGAATTTCGCAAGCGAACAGAACAATCACTCCGGGAAAGCAAAGCGCGGTTGCAGAAATTGGCGGTCAATATACCGGGAGTTCTTTATCAATTTATCAAGAAGCCCGATGGAAGTTTCAAATTTGAATATATTAGTTATGCTTGTAGGGAAATTTACGAATTAGAGAGTGAGGAAATATTAAAAAATCCAGACTTGTGCTTCGAGCAAAATCATCCAGATGACCACGAATATCTGGTAAAACAAATTGCTACTAGCGCCAAAACGTTAGAACCTTTTGCCTGTGAATGGCGGATTATTACACCGTCTGGTAAACTTAAATGGCTGCAATCTAATTCTCGACCAGAAATGCGCGATAATGGCGATATTGTTTGGTATGGCGTACTTTTTGATATCAGCGATCGCAAGCACGCAGAAATAGAAATGGCGGGAGCAAAAGCTGCTTTAGAACGGCGAGTTCAGCGAGAATTGCTGATTGCAAAAATAACTCAAGAAATCCGCTCAAGCTTGCAGCCAGAACAAATATTTCAAATAGCTGCAACTCAAATCGGTCTGGCATTCTGCGTCAATCGCTGTTTGATTCATACTTACGTTACTACTCCCCAAGTGGATATTCCTCTGGCGGCAGAGTATCTCGAACCGGAGTGCGAATCTATTCGGAACGTACCTGTTCCTATTTGGGGCAATCCTCACGTCGTACAAATGATGATACAAGATCAGGCGATCGCCTCCCACAATGTTTATTCAGACCCTCTGTTGCAAGCTGTTCAACCGATTTGCCACAAGCTTGGGTTGAAATCGATGCTGGCAATTCGCACTTCCTACCAAGGCAGGGCAAACGGCGCTATCGGCTTGCACCAGTGCGATCGTTACCGGGAATGGACTTCCGAGGAAATTGACTTATTAGAAGCTGTGGCGGCTCAAGTAGGGCTCGCTATCGCTCAAGCTAAACTGATCGAACGAGAAAAAAACCGAATTCAGCAGCTCGATCAGCAAAATAAAGTGCTGCAAGCAGAAATTCGCACCCGCGTCCGCGCCGAGCAAGCTCTGCAAGAATCTGAAACAGAATTGCGGGCGATTTTTGCCGCCATGACTGACACAGTTTTAGTGAGAAATGCCGAAGGGCGCTGCATCAAAATCGCCCCGACAGCATCAACGAATTTGGTGAAACCTCCCAGCGAAATGATTAACAAAACAGCGCACGAAGTCTTGCCGAAACCTATAGCAGATTTAGTGTTAAATGCCATCCAACACGCTCTAAAAACGAAGCAAACCATCAATGTTGAATATAGCTTTAAAGTCGGAGAGCGCGAAGTTTGCCTCGACGCTAAAGTTTCTCCGCTTACTCCAGATTCAGTGATTATCGTAGCCAGAGATATTAGCGTTCGCAAACAAACAGAATTCGCACTCAGAGAGAGCCAGCACTTCATTCAAGCGATCGCCGATTCCAATCCCAACCTATTGTACGTTTACGATGTAATTGAACAGCGGAATGTTTATACCAACCGACAAATTTCGACGCTACTCGGATACACCGCCCAAGAAATACAAGATATGGGTACAGCAATGATGCCAATTCTGCTCCACTCCGACGATTTGCCAAAGTTTTTTGAAAGCGTCCAAAAAGTAGATCGAGCCAAAGACGGTGAGGTCATTGAATGTCAATACCGCATGAAACACAAAAACGGTGAATGGCGATGGATGCACAGTTGGGATACAGTATTTCTCAGAACAGCCGATGGTAAACCCAAACAAATTCTCGGCACTGCTAATGACATCACGGACCGTAAATTAGCCGAAGAGAAACTGCTAGCATCGCAGCAAAGAATCTCGTTTTTATTGCAACAAACACCGATCGCTATTATCGAGTTAAACCTCAATTTAGAAATTATCACTTGGAATCCTGCAGCCGTTGCTATTTTTGGCTACAGTGAGCAAGAAGCGATTGGTCGAGTCGCCTCGGATTTGATCTTACCTGAAAGCTACCACCCGCAATTATCTGATATTTTCAATCATGACTTGAATGCAAAATCCAGCGGCACTACCGAAAATCTGACCAAAGACGGCAGAACTATCATCTGCGAGTGGTACAATACTCACCTAATTGACGATAACGGTACAGCGATCGGCATTGCTTTAATGGCTGTAGATATTACCGAACGCAAGCAGGCAGAAACCAAACTGCAAGAAAGTGCTTTACGACAAAGGGCGATCGCCCGCATTATTGAAAGAATGCGGCAAACTTTAGATATCCGAGAAATTTTTCACGCTACAACCCGAGAATTGCGCCAAACCATGAAGTGCGATCGAGTCGCTATTTACCGTTTCAATCCAGACTGGAGTGGTGAATTTGTAGCCGAATCCCTTGACCGCAAGTGGGTTTCTTTCATCCAAGCACAAGATATCGATTCTAACCTTACTGAAGGCGCTTTAGATAGTGAAGTTTGCCTCGTCCAAAAATTAGATAGTATTTCACCCGAAGTCCACGATACCTATTTGCAACAAACCCAAGGCGGAGCATACAGCAGAGGTAAGACTTACCTTTGTGTCCCAGATATTTACAAGCAAGGTTTCGATAATTGTTACATTCAATTGCTTGAAAAATTTCAAGCTAAATCCTACATTATTGTACCAATATTTTCAGGCAAAAAGCTCTGGGGATTACTAGCATCCTATCAAAATTCTGCTCCCCGCCAGTGGAGTGAAGCTGAAATCAACGTTGCAGTTGATGTAGGTACTCAGCTAGGAGTAGCATTACAGCAAGCGGAATTGCTCGCTCGCACTCAAAGGCAGTCGATGGAACTGATTAAATCCAAGGAAAACGCCGAAGTTGCCAACCGCGCCAAAAGCCAATTTCTAGCTTCCATGAGCCACGAACTCCGCACACCTCTCAACGCCATTCTCGGTTTTTCCCAAGTCATGGCCCGCAACAGTTCTATCACGGAAGAACAAAAAGAATACATAGAAATTATTAACCGCAGCGGCGAACATTTGCTGGAACTCATCAATGATGTTTTGTCAATGTCCAAAATAGAAGCAGGTCAAATTACCATCAACCCAAGCCGCTTCAATCTCTACAACCTTCTCAACAGTCTCAAAGAAATGCTGCAACTAAAAGCCAATTCCAAAGGTTTGCACCTCATCTTTGAAAATGCCGAGGATTTGCCGCAGTACATTCAAACAGACGAAGCTAAATTGCGGCAAGTTTTAATTAACCTACTCGGCAATGCGATTAAATTTACTCAGCAGGGAACCGTTACTTTGCGCGTCAGCAGCCAAGCTGAACAAGACGCCACCGAAGAAAACAAATCCCAATTGTATTTTGAAATTGCCGACACGGGTCCCGGCATTTCTCCCTCAGAAATTTCCACATTATTTAAGCCATTTTTACAAACCGAAACGGGTCGAAAATCCATGCAGGGAACTGGTCTGGGGTTGCCGATCAGCCAACAGTTTGTCCAAATTATGGGAGGTGATATTGCTGTTGAAAGTAAACTAGACCAAGGCACTATTTTCAGCTTTAATATCTGGGTCAACCTAGTAACAGAAAGTGATGAACAAGAAAAACCGCCGATTAAACAAGTTATTTCTTTAGAAGCGGGACAAGAAACTTATCGGATATTAATAGTTGAAGATGTAGCGGAAAATCGCCAACTGCTGCTTAAGCTGCTGGTACCCCTGGGATTTGAAGTCCGGGAAGCAACTAACGGTCAAGAAGCAATTGCTTTGCATTCAACTTGGAAGCCGCACTTGATATTAATGGATATGCTGATGCCGGTGATGGATGGGTATGAAGCGACAAGACAGATTAAGAAAACTCTCGAAGGTAAAGAAACAATAATTATAGCCCTGACTGCCAGTGCTTTTGATGAGCAGCGGCAAATAATTCTGTCTGCTGGCTGTAACGATTTGATATG
This sequence comes from Microcoleus sp. Pol1C5, assembly GCF_036701115.1. Lineage (NCBI taxonomy): Bacteria > Bacillati > Cyanobacteriota > Cyanophyceae > Oscillatoriales > Microcoleaceae > Microcoleus > Microcoleus sp. Pol1C5. The sequence continues at coordinate 50,010 of NZ_JAUBQE010000032.1, forward strand.
TAAACCGTTTCGGGAAGAGGTACTCTTTGAAAAGATAGCGCATCACCTCAACCTGCGTTATATTTATGAGAAAGAAAACTTATCTACTTCTTTTTCAACACCGACGCTGCTTAAAAGTTTGACCACCGAGGATTTGAGTGTAATGCCCACAGACTGGGTGGTCGAGTTGCACCGAGCAGCACTTTGTGTAGACGACAACCGCATCCTCGAACTGATCGAGGAAATTCCCGAAACTGAGGCAAATCTCGCTAAGGCTTTAACAGATTTAGTCGATAATTTTCGGATAGATATCATTATCGATTTAACTCAATTATATGATGATGAACGACCATCCATTACCAGCGACTCCTAAAGACATTCTGATCGTTGACGATATGCCGGATAATTTGCGACTTTTATCTACTATGCTGGCATCTCACGGGTATCATGTCAGGAAGGCTATTAACGGACACTTGGCTTTGCAAGGGGCACAAATATCTCCTCCAGATCTAATTTTACTAGATATTAATATGCCGCAAATGAATGGGTATGAAGTTTGTGAGCAGTTAAAGTTAAGCGAAAAAACTAAAGATATTCCGGTAATTTTTATTAGTGCGCTAGATGACGTGCTGGAAAAAGTTAAAGCTTTTCAAGTAGGAGGAGTGGATTATATTACTAAACCGTTTCAAGTAGAAGAAGTCTTAGCCCGCGTCCAAAACCAACTTTCCCTTCGTTTGCTGCAATCCAAACTGCAACAGCAAGCTAGGGAACTGCACGATCGCAATTCTAGATTGCAGGAAGAAATCGCAGAACGGCAGCGGGCTGAAGAATCAATCCGGTTTTTGCTGGAAACTACGCGGGCGATCGGCGAAGCTGTAGACTTTCACTCAGCTTTAGAAGTAATTCTGCACCAAGTTGGCGAAACAATCGGATGGGATGTAGGAGAAGCTTGGATTCCCGATGCAGAAGCAACTGTGCTGCAATCTGCCCGCGGCTGGTATGCGAGTAACCCCAGCATGGAATCGTTCCGCACCCAAAGCCAACAACTGACATTTGCCCGGAATATAGGGCTGCCGGGACGAATTTGGGCATCCAAGCAACCCGAATGGGTAGAAGATATTTCCAAGGGCTACCCGCATTTTTTCCGAAGTCAGATAGCACTAGAACTCGGATTCAAAGCGGGTTTTGGCGTGCCGATTTTGGTAGGCGATGAAGTATTGGCAGTGCTAGTTTTCTTTAAAATTTCGTCGGGTGGGAAAGATGCACGATTTATGGACGTTTTTAATGCTGTCGGCACTCAATTAGGTTCTTTGATTCAGCGCAAACAAGCAGAAGAATTGCTGCGTATTGCCCAAGAAAAATATCACAGCATTGTAGAAAATGCGATGGAAGGCATTTTTCAAAGCACCCCTTCTGGAGGCTATCTCAGTGCTAATCCAGCTTTAGCAAAATTGTACGGTTACGACTCGCCTGAAGAACTAATGTCCGAGATTAAAAATATTGCTCAGCAACTTTACGTTGACCCTGAACGCCGCCTCGAATTTGTGGCTGCTATGGATGCTGAAAATGCCGTTTCGGGATTTGAATCTATGGTATGTCGCAAAGACGGGCGCCGGATTTGGGTGTCAGAAAATGTTCGGGCTGTTCGAGATGCAAAAGGTGAGCTGCTCTACTATGAGGGTACTGTTTCTGACATTACCGAGCGCAAATTAGCGCAAGAAGCGCTAAAAGTTCAACAAGAACAAAGCGAGAAGTTGTTGTTAAATATTTTGCCCAAACCAATCGCAGAACGATTGAAGGCGGAGCAAAGTACAATTGCCGATAGTTTTGCCCAAGTAAGTGTTTTATTTGCTGATATTGTTGGCTTTACTGAGTTGTCTGCTAGAATGTCTCCCACCGAGTTGGTCAAGCGCTTGAACGTAATTTTTTCGCACTTCGACCAGTTAGCTGAAAAGTACGGTGTGGAGAAAATTAAGACTATTGGTGATGCTTACATGGTAGTCGGGGGATTGCCTACCCCGAGAGATGATCACGCCGAGGCGATCGCCCAAATGGCCCTGGGAATGCAGGCAAAAATAGCAAAGTTGTGCGCCGAGACAGGGGAAAAACTGGCAATTCGGGTTGGCATCAATTCCGGGCCCGTGGTTGCGGGAGTGATTGGTGTGAGCAAGTTTACGTATGATTTGTGGGGAGATACGGTGAATGTAGCGGCGAGGATGGAAGCTACGGGTTTTGCAGGCAGCATTCAAGTTACTGATGTTACTTATGAGCTTTTGAAAGATAAGTATTTATTTGAGAGGCGAGGCGTAATTCCGGTAAAAGGTAAGGGGAATATGATGACTTATTGGTTGCTAGGAAAAAAGTAAAAATGGGCATGGGGCATGGGGCATAGGGCATAGGGTATTACAACAAATAACAAATAACCAATAACACATAACCAATAACCAATAACCGATAACCAATAATTCATGACTACTGACTACTGACTTCTGCTATGATGAAAGTAGTTAACGAAACTTTACATAATAGCCGTGACTGCACAACAATTAGTATCTGCAACGAGTTTTGAAAAGCTAATTTGGACTTGGAAAGGTCACAAAATCCAATATACCGTTCAAGGAACCGGCCGCCCTCTGATCTTGATTCACGGATTTGGGGCTTCGATCGGACATTGGAGGCAAAATATCCCCCCACTAGCAGCCGGCGGCTATCGCGTATTTGCGCTGGACTTGCTGGGATTCGGTGCTTCCGCCAAACCAGCCCTCGATTACACTCTGGAATTGTGGGAAGAATTGCTGACTGATTTCTGGGCGGATCTGGTACAGGAACCGGCGGTATTTGTCGGGAATTCGATCGGCGCTTTGCTGAGTTTGATGGTAGTCGCCAACCATCCAGAAATATCAGCAGGTGCAGTCTTAATCAACTGTGCCGGCGGGCTCAACCACCGGCCGGACGAACTAAATTTCCCGCTGCGAGTAGTGATGGGGACTTTTACTAAATTAGTTCGATCGCCCCTGATCGGCCCCTTTGTCTTCAACAACATCCGCCAAAAACACCGCATCCGCAACACCCTGCGCCAAGTCTACGGGAACCGCGAAGCCATCACCGACGAACTCGTAGAACTCCTCCACGCCCCCTCCTGCGAGCCCGGAGCTCAACAAGTGTTTGCCTCGATTCTCACAGCCCCTCCAGGCCCTCAACCTTCAGAACTGCTGCCCAAAGTCGATCGTCCGTTATTGGTACTTTGGGGCGCAGACGACCCCTGGACGCCGATCGCCGGCAGCCAAATTTATCAACAATTGGCCGCCAACGATAAACCAGTGAAATTTGTTTCCATTCCCAACACAGGCCACTGTCCCCACGACGAGCGGCCGAGTGAAGTCAACGCTCTGATTTTGGACTGGCTGCTGGAATTGAAGTAAAATTTTTATGCTTGATGCCAGCCTGGGGCGATCGAGTCAAACCCTTGCAGTGCAAAAGTTTTGCCTCCCTCCACCGCACCGACCACCCGGCAGCAGCCGACTCAAAAAACAATTTTTGGAAAAAGTATTGACACAATTTACTGAGTCAGCTATATTGATGGACGTGTGAGGAGCGAACCAGTAAGAGCACCGAGACGAAACACGGCCAGTCGTCGGTGCTCTTTCTGTTGGAACCCATTTTTAAGAATTTGAAATTATCTATAAATTCACATCCAGAAGATCTGTAAGCCCGCCCCGCCTTCTTCATTTCTTCCTACCCTTTGGGAACGGCTTCGCCGAACGCGTTCTAAGCGTCTTCGCCGTTCGTTAAATAAATATTCGGATGTTGTAAACAAAGTAATTGACTCGACTTAATCTCGAAAAATCAGAAATTGTGGATTTTTTTTATAATCAAAACTTGATTGCATAGAACTCAAAACTAGACAGTTATATAATAATAAAGTGTCGCTGGGTCGGGGCGAGTTGATATACATTTTTTCCAAATGTCGCTAAACCCGCCCCTGCGTTATTGGTGCTACAAATATCAACGATCGCCCAAAACAAATTGTTCGATCGCAGCCGCCACCCCATCTTCCTCCACATCCGGCGCCACCCAATCAGCAGCAGCCTTCACGCCATCAGGAGCATTGCCCATCGCCACGCCTACACCCGCGTAGGCAATCATTTCTACATCATTAAAATTGTCGCCGATCGCCATCACGTTCGCCGCCTGCAAACCCAAAAGTTCCTCCGCTAAATACTGCACCGCATCTCCCTTATTCGCCAAAGGATGCGTAGCTTCAAAAAAAGTAGCAACGGATCGAGTCAAATAAAGCTCCGCAGGCGTGTAGCGCTGCCGCATACTGCTGAGCAAGCCGTCGAGTACCCCAGGATTCTCACACAATGCCAAAACTTTCGTCGGTTCCCCCGGAAGATCTCGCCGCAAATCTTTAATTACCATTGGTTCAATGCCCGATCGTTCGGCATAAATTCGGGTAGCTGCGGTAATTTCCGGCACGTAAAGTTGATCCTCAATGTAGAAATGGATCGAAAGGAGCGGTCGCAACTGCGGTTCTTCAAAATGATCTAACAGTTGCAGAGCAGTTTGTTTCGACAGCGGCAAGTGCCGCAGCCGTTTTTGAGTAGCGTGATCTTGAATCCATGCGCCCTGGTAGCAAATCAGCGGCAATGTTGAGCCGATGTCGCGGTGAAAACGCAAAGCTGAGCGGTACATCCTGCCCGTAGCGACGGCCACTTTCACTCCCCGCGACTCGGCAGCCAAAATTGCCTGCTTGACTGGTTCTCGGATGGTATTTGACAAACCTGCGATCGTGCCGTCTATATCCACTACCAGCAATTGAATGTCTGCGGTGCCAAAAGCGCGATCGGTCGCATTAGCTGGATTTGAGGCAGTTATATTCTGCATGATTTTTTTAGATTTTAGCTGTTGATTTGCACGCACCCGTTTATTTTGGCACTGGCGGGATAGCAAAGTGCGACTTCTGATTTTTTGAAGACTAAAATATAGATAAGTAAATAAGCGACAAAAAAAGTATCTAGGAGGGCCCTTTAGGAATGTATTTAGCTCAGCTATATAATACTAGCCAGTTTACTGCCGTAAAAACCACACTCGATCGCGATATGTATTTTCACTTACTTAATAATACTTTTGGCTAAAAAGAATGTAACTGTAGGTCAGAGCTAAAGACTTATGTCATCAATCATTTCCGATTTAACCTTTAAAATTGTATAACCGCATATTTAAAATTACCCCCAAATATCATGATTTCTATTCCGGGATACCGCATTGACGGAGAACTTTATACAAACTCTCACACAGTTATTTATCGAGGCCTGCAGCTTGAGGAACAAAAACCCGTTATCCTCAAAACTCTCACGCCGCCATACCCTAGCCCAGCGCAAATATCCCAACTGCTGCACGAATCTGAAATTCTTAAAAATTTGAATTTCCCCGGAATAGTCAAGCTTTACAAAATAGAAACATACAATCACTTTCCGGTTTTAGTTTTAGAAGATTTTGGTGGGATTGCCCTAAAAGACTTTCTCAGCAACAACCAGCTAGAGTTACAACAATTTCTGCATATTGCCATCAAACTAGCAGAAACTATTGGGCAACTCCACGAACACCACATTATCCACAAAGATATTAAACCCAGCAATATTATTGTCAATATCGAGACAGGAGATGTCAAAATTGCTGATTTTGCGATCGCCTCCCTGCTACCGGGCGAAAACCCCGCCCCCAGCCATCCCCATTTACTCGAAGGCACTCTCGCCTATATGTCTCCTGAACAAACAGGACGCATGAATCGGGCGATCGACTACCGCACCGATTTTTATTCTTTAGGCGTCACCTTTTATGAAATGCTTTGTGGCGAATTGCCTTTTAAGGCGATCGATCCCATGGAATTAGTACACTGTCATATTGCTAAAACACCAGTTTCTCCTTGTGAAAACAGAAAGCAAAAAGTAGAAAGCAGAAGCATCGAAGGCAGAATCAATCAAGTAGGAACCAAGGAGATTCCTCAAGTCGTTTCCGATATCGTCATAAAACTCTTAGCAAAAACAGCCGAAGACAGGTATCAAAGTGCTTTCGGACTTTTGTACGACTTGGAAAATTGTCTCGATCAACTGCAAACAACAAGCGAAATTTCCCACATAACCCTCGGCGAGCAAGATCAGTCAAGTCACCTGCAAATTTCCCAAAAATTTTACGGGCGAGAAGCAGAAGTTAATATGCTTCTCAGTATCTTCCAGCGGATGAGGCGAGGCAATACAGAAATAGTGCTGATTTCTGGTAGTGCAGGTGTGGGCAAATCGTCGTTAGTATATGAAGTTTACAAGCCGATTCCGCTGGAAAACGGGTATTTTATTGACAGCAAATTTGAGGAATTTAAGCGCGATATTCCCTATGCTTTTTTGCTCCAAGCTTTTCAAGATTTGTTGCGACAAATTTTCACCGAAAATGCCGCAGAAATCCATATTTGGGAAGAAAAGATTTTAAAAGCACTCGGCGGTAACTGCCAAGTAATTATTGAAGCTATTCCCGAATTAGAACTGATTGTTGGGCCGCAGCCCCCCGTCCCAGATTTAGGAGCAAATGAATCTCAAAATCGCTTTAATTTAGTATTTCAAAACTTCATCCGCGTCTTTGCTCAAAAAGAACACCCCCTAGTAATTTTCCTGGACGACTTGCAGTGGGTCGATTCAGCATCTCTCAAGTTAATAGAACTGCTAGCAACTGACCTGGAAACTCAATATTTATTAATAATTGGAGCTTATAGAGAGCAAGAAGTAGATCCAAATCATCCTCTAATGCTGACCGCCTCAGCAATTAAAAAAGCAGGCGGCACTGTAAGGGCGATCGCCCTTTTGCCTTTAGATATAAGCAGCGTCAACCAATTCGTTGCCGATACTTTGAACTGCGCCCCCGAAAACTCGCTAAGTTTAGCCGAGTTGCTTTTTCAAAAAACTGGTGGAAATCCATTCTTTTTAACTCAACTAATAAAATTTCTTCACTCAAAAACTGTGATTGAATTTAAAATTTCTCCATCGAATAATGTGAGCGATATAGCTGAACCTAACCTGTCGGGCTTAGCGCAACCAATCTCAGAGCAAATTGTGAAAAAATGCCCTATCACAGGCGAGTGGCAGTGGGATATCGAACAAATACAAGAAATGGGAATAACTGACAATGTTGTAGAATTAATGATAGATAACATTCAGAAACTTTCAGAGAATACCCAGGAACTGCTTAAATTAGCCGCTTGTATCGGGAACAAATTTGATTTAAAAACTCTCTCGACAATCGCCGAAAAACCTCTGGCGTCCGCAGCAACAGACCTCGGTGAGGCACTTCATTCCGGTCTGATTTTGCTCGTGAATAACGCCTACAAAATTCCGATCGCACTAGCAGCAAGTACAGAAGTAACAGACACAATATCTAGAGATTTTAGCGAAAAATTTTCCCTGCCAGTGGCTGATGTTCCTAGTGCAACTTACAAATTTTTGCACGAGCGAGTGCAGCAGGCAGCTTATGCTTTAATATCTGATTCTCAACAACAAGAAATCCATCTAAAGATAGGCAAATTTTTACTCAAAAATGCACCGCCAGAGCAATTAGAAGAGCATATTTTTGATACCGTAAACCAACTAAATTTTGCCAAAGAAATCATCACCAGCCAATTAGAACAATTTCAATTATGCCAATTAAATTTAATGGCAGGCCGCAAAGCAAAAGCAAGTGCAGCTTACGAACTTGCCCTGAAATATTTAACCGCAGGTATTGAACTGCTGCCCCCCGAAAGTTGGCAAACTGACTACGACTTGACTCTTGCACTCTACGAGTCAGCAGCAGAAGCTGCTTACCTCAATACCGACTTTGAGCCAATGGAAAAATGGGCTGAAATTGTCCTGCAACACGCAAAAAATGAACTAGACAAAATCAAAGTGTTTGAAATCAGAATCATAGCTTGTGCGATGCAAGCCAAACTCCAAGAATCGGTAAAAATTGGTCGCGAAGCATTAAAAATGTTAGGAATAAACTTTCCCGAATCGCCGATTCCCCTCCACATTCAGCAAGCACTGGCTAAAACCGCAGCTTATTTAACCGGAAAGAAAATAGAAGATTTAATTAACTTGCCGATTATGACAAATCCGCACAAGTTAGCAACGATGCGCGTGCTTTCCAGTATGTTTTCAGCTACATTTATAGTTGAACCTGTGCTGCTGCCACTAATTGTGTGCGAGCAAGTTAATTTATCTATTAATTACGGAAATTCTACTTTTTCTGCCTTCGGTTATGCTAATTACGGAGCAATTTTAAAAGGGATAGTTAGAGATATTGAATCTGGCGATAGCTTCGGTCAATTAGCTTTGAATTTGAGCGATAGGTTAAATGCGTTAGAATTCAAAAGCAAAACGCTTAATTTAGTGGCATTCATTTTGATGAACGGCAAGCATCACGTTAAAGACTCTTTGCCACTATTAGAGGACGCCTATCAAAGCGCGCTAGAAAATGGGGATTTAGAATGTGTCGGATATGCAGCCGTAAATATTTGTCAGTCTTTGTATTTTATCGGTCAAGAATTGCCACAACTGGAACGGAGAATGGTAAGTTACAACCATTTGCTGTTTCAACTCAAGCAAGAAACTGTATTGACTTGGAATCAAATATATCGGCAAACTATTTTGCAATTGATGGGAAAATTGGAAAGTCCACACCTTGTGTTAGGTGAAGCATACAGCGAAGAAAAATTGTTGTCGCTGCTGTTGAAAGCTAACGATCGGGTGGGACTACAGCACTTTTATTTGCAAAAATTAATACTAGCGTATTTATTTGGAGATACCGCTACAGCGCTAGAAAATGCAGCGCAAGCGGAAGTATATTTAGACGGAGTTGCAGGCTTTATTAATGTTTCTGAATACCAGTTTTACGATTCTCTAGCCCGTCTAGCAGCCTATCCATCTGCCACAAATGAAGAACAAGAAGAGCATATTTTTTACGCTGTCAGTAACCGGAAAAAACTCCAACAAAAAGCGCTCTATGCACCCATGAATCTTCAGCACAAATGCGACTTACTTACGGCAGAAAAAGCGCGTGTTTTGGGCAATGTGGTGAGAGCAATGGAATATTACGATCGCGCAATTGAAGGAGCCCAAGAAAACGGATACATACAGGTACAAGCACTAGCAGCAGAATTAGCAGGAGCCTTTTATCTATCCATAGGACGAGAAAAAATTTCTAAAACTTACTTGACAGAAGCGCGTTATTGCTATCAGCGCTGGGGAGCAATAGCCAAAGCATCGCATTTAGAATCGAAATACTCGCACTTGCTAACTTCAGGCTCGATTTCAACTAATATTGAAACTCACAAATCTACCAGCAGCGCTTCCACTACGAACGACAGTGCAGGCGTGCTAGACTTGACCACAGCAGTTAAAGCATCGCAAACTTTAGCCGGCGAAATAGTTCTAGACAAACTGCTGGCAAAAATGATGAAAATTGTCATTGAAAATGCCGGAGGGCAAAGAGGCTTTTTAATACTAGAAAAAGAGGGTCAATGGGTGATTGAAGCATCAGGATCTGTAGATGTCGATCGCGTTGCTGTCATGCAATCTATTCCGATAGATTTTGTAGCCGACGATCGAGAAGTAACTTTGCTGGCAGTTGCAGTTGTGAATTACGTCGCCCGCACCCAGGAAAGTATAGTTTTAAACGATGCCACCCGCGAAGGACAATTTACTCGCACACCCTATATAATGGCAGTTCAACCTAAATCAATTCTTTGCACTCCGTTAATTAATCAAAGCCAACTCACTGGCATTCTATATTTAGAAAACAATCTGACTACAGGCGCTTTTACACAAGACAGGTTAGAAATATTAAAACTGCTGTCTTCTCAAATTTCTATCTCCATCAAAAATGCTCAACTTTACGCCAACTTGCACCAATTCAATCAGAATCTCGAAAATTTAGTACAGCAGCGTACCTCCGAACTCTCCCAAACTTTAGAAGACTTAAAATCAGCTCAAAATAAACTGGTAGAATCGGAAAAAATGGCTGCCCTCGGAGGGTTGGTTGCAGGTGTTGCCCACGAAATCAATACTCCCATCGGCATCGGCATCACCGCCGCCTCCCTGCTTGCTGAAAAAGCCACAAAGTTTTTTGAGGTTTACAGTAACGGCCAAATAAAACGTTCCGAGTTAGAAAAGTTTCTGGATACCGCGATGCAAAGCAGTAATATGATTTTATCTAACCTCACGCGGGCAGCCGACTTGATTCACAGTTTTAAAGAAGTAGCTGTAGATCAGTCGAGCGAGTTAAAACGCACGTTTAATGTTAAAAACTATCTAGAGGAAATTTTGACATCCTTAACAGCCAAACTAAAAAGAACTAAGCACAAAATAAATATTAAGTGTGATGAAAATATTGTAGTTGACAGTTACCCTGGCGTAGTGTGTCAAATTGTGACAAATCTGGTGTTGAATTCCTTAATTCACGCCTACGATGGAGAGGACGAAGGAGTTCTGGCTTTTGATTTCAAACTAGAGGGCGATCGGCTAATATTTGAATATGCCGATAACGGCAAAGGAATTGACCCAGAAAATCTCAGTAAAATTTTTGAACCGTTTTTTACCACCAAAAGAGGCCAGGGAGGCACGGGATTGGGACTGCACATTATTTATAACCTTGTTACTCAAAAACTAAAAGGCACAATTAGCTGCACAAGTCAAGTTAATAAAGGCACAAGATTTATGATTGAATTTCCCGCTAAAATGAGCAATTAGTTATTAGACCGCCAACATGGATATAAGTTTTATATAGGAGAACGATATATGTCAGAAGCTAGTAAAAATCTGTTGGCTGCGGGCGATGACGAATTAATCGCGGCGGGGGATGATGAATTAATATTTGCCGAGGAAGACGAGGCGGAACAAAAACCGCTAGAAGAAAGTTGGAAAATATTAATTGTAGATGATGAAATAGAAATTCATAATATTACTAAACTAGCATTAAACGATTTTAAATTTGAAGGTAAAACTATAACATTTATCAGCGCTTACTCAGGGAAAGAAGCGAAAGAAATAATCCAAAATAACTACGACATAGCATTGATTTTACTCGATGTAGTTATGGAAACAGAAGAAGCCGGCTTGGAAGTAGTTAAATACATCCGCGATATTTTAAATAATCAAATTGTGCGAATTATTTTACGCACTGGCCAGCCCGGACAAGTACCAGAAGATGTAGTAATTGTCAGCTACGATATCAATGATTACAAAACCAAAACCGAACTTACTAATAAAAAATTATTTACCACAGTCGTCACCGCACTGAGAGCATTTAGATCACTCAATCAAATCGAGTCCAGCAAAAGCGAACTCGAAAAAATAGCTGCTGCTTCAGCCCGTTTTGTACCGCGTGAATTTTTGAAGTTTCTCAAAAGAGAAAGCATCGTTGATGCCAGACTAGGAGACTCAGTACAAGCTGAAATGACGATTATGTTTGCCGACATTCGCTCATTTACAAGTCTGTCAGAAAGTATGTCTCCCCGAGAAAATTTTGAATTTCTCAACTCTTACTTAAGCCGAGTTGGTCCTGTTATCCGCGAGTACAACGGTTTTATAGATAAATATATTGGTGACGGGATTATGGCTTTGTTTCCTAACAGGGCTGAAGATGCTGTGCAAGCAGCAATTGAGATGCAGCAGCAAGTGAAAATTTATAACAGACACAGGCAAAACAGTGGCTATCAACCTATTTCGATAGGGATTGGTTTGCATACGGGGACTTTAATGTTAGGTACGATTGGCGAAGCGGAACGAATGGAAAGTACGGTGATTTCTGATGCCGTTAATTTAGCTTCCCGCGTGGAAGGATTGACAAAGCTTTATGGGGTGGCTATTGTAGCTAGCGTCCAAACCCTTTGCCGGATAGACGATCCTCAACATTACAAGTGCCGGTTTCTAGATCGCGTTCAAGTAAAAGGAAAACAAACACCTGTGGCTGTATTTGAAATTTACGATGGCGACTCGCCGACAATGATCGAACTAAAAGCACAAACCCAAACTTATTTTGAACAGGGAATTTTTTTTCACTACCAGCAGCAATTCGCGCAAGCAAGGCAAATGTTTCTGCGCGTTTTACAAATCAACAAGTATGATAAGGCAGCATCTTTTTATGCCGAACGCTGCGATATGTTGATGAAAAATGCAGTCATTATGACTCTGGAAGGAATAGAGATATAGGTAATGGGGAATGGGGAATGGGGAATTGGGAATTGGGAATTGGGCATTAGGCCGAAAAGAATTAGGAAATGGGCATCCGCTAAGATAGTGAACAGTGAACAGTGAACAAATAACTTAATTTATGCGCTTCAAATCCCTTGATGTTTTTCGCGGAATTGCGATCGCCTCCATGATTCTCGTCAACAACCCCGGTAGTTGGAAACAGGTGTATCCGCCGCTAGAACACGCAGAATGGCACGGCTGCACCCCGACAGATTTAGTATTTCCGTTTTTCTTGTTCATCGTTGGCTGCGCGATGTCTTTCTCGCTGTCTAAATATATTCAAAATTATTCAAAAACCGGAAGAGACACCTCAAAAATTACACAAACAAAGGAAAAATCAGAATCTGCTAAAAACCCTCTTTCTTCTTCCTTCTTCCTTCTTCCTTCTTCAAATATTTACTGGCGAATTGCGCGCCGCGCAGCGATTTTATTTATATTAGGGTTGCTGCTAAATACATCTTCGATCGCCCTTGACGTACTTCTCAACAGCGCCCCAGTGGAAAACTTCGGTAAAATCCGCATCATGGGAGTATTGCAGCGCATCGGCTTAGCTTATTTCATCAGTGCGATCGCCATTCTCAACCTTTCCCCCCGCAATCAAAAACTGCTCGCTGTTGCCGTACTTTTGGGCTATTGGGCTGCATTAACCGTAGTGCCTGTAGGGGGGTACACTGCCGGCGAACTCACGCCAGAAGGAAATTTAGGGGGATATGTCGATCGGCTAATTCTCGGTAGCCAACACCTGTACAAAGGCGGCCCCTTCGACCCCGAAGGATTGTTGAGTACCTTACCCGCAGTTGTCACAGTCCTCACAGGCTACTTTACCGGAGAATGGCTGCGAGTACAGCAAATCAAAACCCGCACCAGTATCAACTTAGCAATCTGCGGTCTCAGTTGCGTGGTAATCGGTCACTTGTGGGGATTTCTATTTCCGATCAACAAACAACTCTGGACAAGTTCTTATGTAGTTTTTACTGCTGGTTGGGCGTTGCTATTACTAGCAGCTTGCTACGAAACAATAGAAGTGCGGGATTGGACATGGGGGAGGTCTTTTGAAATCATGGGATTGAATGCAATTTTCCTGTTTGTCGCCTCCGGTATAGTTGCCAGAATTCTGTTAAAAACTCATATTGGTAGTGGTGCAAATGCTCCTACTACCTACACTTGGATTTATGAAAACTGGTTTGTGCCGTGGGCAGGGCCGCTGAATGGTTCTTTAGCGTTTGCCGTGAGTGCGGTATTATTTTGGTGGTTAATTTTGTATGGAATGTACCGCCGTGGTTGGGCGATAAAAATTTGAGTGGTTTGGTATCTAGTGGATATAACTCTTTTCTGGGTAGCGCCAGATCTAGTTGAATCGGAGTGTGCGAGTTACTAGATGCTTGAAAAGGAGACTTCCTATGGCAAGTAGTAGCTAATGGGGCTTGACATACAAAAGCCTTTTGCGGTACTATAAACCATAAAAATTATCCTCCAGTTACTATATAAAAACTTACCAACAAAGTAGTAGTCATCTAAAAAGAGAAGAGGTGAATAGTTATGGCAACAATGATTCCTAAAAAATTATCATCCACAACTAAGAGCTACGCAGAAAAGACTCTATTTCAAATTTTTGAAAAAAATCTGAGTGATGACTACGTTGTTTTTCATGGAGCATGGTGGCAGCACATCAAATATATCGTTCAAGATAGGGAAGCTGACTTCATCATTATTCATCCCGATCGAGGAATTCTTATACTAGAAGCCAAAGGAGGGCAGATCACCTATGATCATCTGAATATGGCTTGGTATCAGAACCAAGACAAGATGAAAATATCTCCTTTTAAACAAGCCAAAGAAATTAAGTTTAAGTTTTTGGATTTTCTCTGTAAACACAACGAATTTAAAAATAAAGATTTTTGTATAGGACAATGTGTGGCTTTTCCTGATATTGATGGGGTGGTAAACAATCTACCCTCTGAAGCACCTCAAGAGATATTACTTTTACGTCCTCAGTTAGGAAATATTAGTGGGTGGATATCTTCGGTTTTTGATTACTATAAAGCGGAGGGACATTTTACAAAACTTGGACAGCAGCGGACAGATTTAATCATTAACCTCATATCTCCAAGTACAGAGTTCAAAAAATATATTGCTAATGATATTAGTGAAACTCACCAAGAAATTCTTCAATTAACACAACAGCAATTCGAGATTTTGAATAATCTGCTCCAACATTCTGAGTGCATTGTTCTGGGTTGTGCAGGTTCAGGGAAGACTCAGTTGGCAATAGAAAAAGCAAGAAGGTTATGCCAACATAAGGTTAAAACACTCGTCATTTGTAAATCTAATAACCTTTCCCTGTATCTCAATGCTTCTTTACAAGATGAAATTAACATGGGGTACTGTGTAGTTTCTACTTTTGAAGAAATACAGCTCAAACCATCTAAGTTGACATTTGAGTTTACAGCAATCATCCTTGATGAAGGACAAGATTTTGAGTCCGAGGAAATTAACGATTTGAAACAGTTGATTCCACCAGATGATGGGATATTCTACATTTTCCAAGATAGTAATCAAAAACTTTCAAAAAATGCAAATAAATTTGCTCTTCAAGTATACCCGACTGTTTTAGATAAAAACTGTCGAAATACTCACAAGATATTTAAATATGCAGAGCCATTTGTCTCCTGTTCTCATCCAATAAAGAGTTCCTTAATGGCAGGAAGAGATGTAGTGTATCAGATATATGAAGATACAGACGAAATATTTATTTTATTAGAAAAAGATATTGCCCATCTAGTGAATAATCATAATGTTATCCCCAATCAGATTGTCATATTAACTGATATGTATCCATCATCTAAGTCCATACTTTCACAATATTCGCATATCGATCGTTTTGATCTTAAACCCTATTCATTGAATAAAGATAAAAATACTATTCACTGGTCTAATATAGGGATGTATAAGGGCTTAGAAAGTGATGTTATCATGTTAATTTTTGAAAAACCAAAGAAAGTGGTATTAAGCAATTGGGATATTGCAGATAGGTATGTTGGAGCAACAAGAGCAAAAAGCTTTCTTGTTGTTTATGAACCTCCCGATCGAGATATTGACTTTTAAGATTGGAATTTTACTGAGAATTCAAGCCTTCAGATTCATATTCTATTTCACTCTCTTCCAAAATCTCTTCAAAAGAAGGTAACCCTGGAGAATGATTTTCATATAAAGTTCCTATCTGATAAACAGCCTGTTGGATCGGTTTTGGTATGGGACGCTTTAAGTTATGAGATACAAAGTCTTGCAAATGTCGATGATCGCGGTCTCTGAACATCAAATAGTAAGCATATATACAATTCAACTGCAATGCGATACAATTGATTTTCATTAACTTAGTTATATGTTCAATAATTCTATTTCTAAGTTTAGTATTTATCCCTATTCTTTCTATATAAGTTACTGCTCCTTTTCGTGGTTTAACCAGATGATGAATAATTCTAGTTTTGATAAATACATTAACAAGTTCATCATCAAATACTTTAAAAAGATATTGAATACTGATGATTTGAATATCATTACTATAATCGTGGAATATGAACTTTACAAACAACCAAGAGTAAGATTTACAATGTTTTGGGTACTTTTTAGACAATATATAAAGCCATTCCATATGCTTACTAAATGTTTGAATTTCGAGTTTTGCGTCTAATTTAATTTCATTCAAAAAACTACAGAATTGTTGTGCTTTATCTTCATCATCAATATTGTGTATTTTTAGAACTTTTTTGGGATATTTTGAAAAATATAGTTGATCATATTGATCCCTTGCTTTTTTAGGATCAATTTCTTTGATAATGTGGGTTTTATCTAGCTTTTTTTCTTGCTTATTTTCATCATAACCCTCTTCTTCAGGTGGCATTCCATAAACTCCACTTTTATTTGAATATTTAATGAATTTAATAATATTTTCTTGAGCTTCTATAATTTTAGTTTTGGAAGTATTTAAATTAAGTCCTATTTTTAGAAGAAATTCTTGTAGGATTATTAATGCTTTTAATGAATCACTTTTATTATTTGTAAAAACTCTAAAATCATCTACATATCTGCCGAAATTTATACCCAAGTTGAATAGTGCTTCATCAACTTCATTAAGAAATATATTAGCTATAAAGCCTTCGGCTGAATTTCCGATCGGTATACCTTGGCTATTATATGTTTCACATAATTTTCCGTCCACGATTGAATAGTAACAAGTTTTGAATTTCAATGTCCTACTAAATAGAATCATAAAAGGACTTTGATTAGTTATGTTTAGTTTCTGGGAAATTGCTGACAGGAGATACTCATGAGATATAGAGTCATAAAAAGATGATATGTCGGTTTTCAGCAGACAAGTGCTATTTTCGACTTGGGCAAATTGCCAATCTATAAATTCTTTAAATCCTCCTGTATAGCGAGGTTTATATAAATATTTCTTGGATTTTTTGTTTTTTATATTTCTATCAAGACGATGTGAAAAGCAATTGCGAACAAAGGTAAAATCCAATAATTCAGCTAATACAGATACAAAAATAAATTTGATTACTAAGTCTTTGAATGGAGTGTATATCATCCTTCTGAAGAACATATCTGATTTGGGTAGATAGAAGGAAAACGCAGTTTCTGGTTCATACAAGTTGGGATTTTCAAGAGACAATTCAATTTCTTTAAATAATTTTTCCTTATTATTTTGTCGGTAGTAAGCTATCTCAATAAAATTGCAGTAGGAATCTTCTTTGATTTGGTAGGAAATAGCATACACATAAGCTTTTTCAAAAACTTCTCTTTTCTTTATCTGTTCAAGCCAAAAATCTTTATTCATTAGTTTAATTAATTTAAATGTTATCCCTCAGCAATGGATTCAATGGGTCAGGGCAAATCCCGAACGGCGGAGGGCATCAAGGGAAGGATTGCCGATCGCACTTCTAATGATATGAGAAAAGGGCGACCGATATTCCGATCGAGACACCAGTTTAGGTTAAATTTCAAGCCAGGATGATGTATTATGCCGACCACTGCTCAAGAAATCTATATCCAAGTTGTCCGCACTTTGTCACTAACAGAGTGGCTCCGCTTGGCAACTCTTATCCTCAACGAGTTATCGCAGCCAAATCTCGCTGTAGTCGAGCCAAGTGATACCTGGACTGAGGAAGATTGTCTTGATGTCACAACCTTTTCTTTGCAATACGCAGCTACTATCGTTCATAGCGACCCCGACATTTTAGGGGGGGAGTCTTGTCTTTATCGGTACTCGCGTCCCGATGAAAATTCTGCTTGATTGTATCGAAGCTTGTGATTTGCTGAATGAGTTTCTAAACCATTTTGCTAGTGTCAGCCGCGATCGAGCGATTTCAGTTCTCGCAACGATACGATCGCCACATAACAACGTTTATTGATGTTCGCTTCCTCAACATCGATCGCCCTTGGATCGGAAATCCGATCGCACACCCGCCACAACTTCGACAAATGACCGCCCCAATCCCTCCCAGCTAAAGGATTTTGCCGATTTAGCGATCGCGCGCCACCCCTCCCTAACTATAAATGAACCCAAATCGCTAAAATTAAAAAAAGATACGTAATAGGCAGGCCCGGTCAATGATCCCAACCGTTATAGAACAATCCGGTCGCGGCGAACGCGCCTTTGACATTTACTCGCGACTCCTGCGCGATCGCATCGTCTTCTTGGGCCAACAGGTTGACTCAGACTTAGCCAACCTGATCGTTGCCCAATTGCTATTTTTAGACGCCGAAGACCCCGAGAAAGATATTTACCTCTATATCAACTCCCCAGGGGGTTCGGTAACAGCAGGTATGGGCATTTTTGACACCATGAACCACATCCGCCCCGACATTTGCACTATTTGTCTCGGTTTGGCCGCCAGCATGGGCGCTTTTCTGTTGAGTGCCGGCGCTAAAGGCAAGCGGATGAGTTTGCCCCACTCCCGGATTATGATCCACCAACCTCTAGGCGGAGCTCAAGGACAAGCAACCGATATTGAAATTCAGGCAAAAGAAATTTTGTACCACAAGCGCCGCCTGAACGAACATCTTGCCAACCATACCGGTCAGCCGCTTTCCCGCATTGAAGAAGATACCGAACGGGATTTCTTCATGTCCGCTGAAGAAGCAAAGGACTACGGATTAGTCGATCAAGTCATCGATCGCCGTCCTTCCGCCAGCCGCCCGATCGCCGCTGTGGTCTAAATAAAAAATTAAAAATCAAAAATGAGGAAATATTCTTCATTTTTGATTTTTAATTTTTAACAGTCATATAGCAGTTTTCAGTGGAGTGAATTACAGATGCTGGGGCCCATGATACGGCGTCCTAGTTAAGTCCTTACTGTATTTCATACAATTGAAAACTGCTATATGTAGCTTTTTATAAAAAACATCACACCTAGAAACCATACATAATTACTAGGGCAAAGATTCGAGATATTGCAGGAAGTCGAGCAATTCTACTTGATTTAAGAAATGGCGCGCTTCTTTGCCATAACCTTGTTTGAGATAATCTTTTCCTTGGTTGGGAGTCCAGCCCAACCGCTTGATTTCCTCAGTGGTTCTGCTGTAGATTTCCAGATATTCTAGAAAATCTACTAACTGTTCGCTAGAAAGCTCTCTCTGGGACGACTTGCCGTAATTTTGTTCGAGACAATCGCTTTCCTGTTTTTTCTTCCATTGCAGGCGTTTGAGGATGGCGTCTATTTCGGCGATCGTATCCGAATTATCCTCGATCGCATCGCTGGGAATTCCCACTGCGATCGGTTGCAATTCCCTGACCTCGGCGGCACCCTGTAGCAGTTCACTTTGGCTAGCAGTCGGCACATCAAGTTCCTGAAGTGGTTCGCCGTAGCTAGAAGAAAGCCAAGCATCCGAGTCTAACTGCTTCGGTACAAATCCAGTAGCCTCCGGCAGATCGACCTTTGGAGGCAGCGGTTCCGGTACAGGTGCGATCGGCTCTTCATTTAATTTCGCTTCAGTCTTGACAAAATTGCTTTGATGTGTTTGAGGCAATTTGTCAGCAACAGGCATTTCTAGAACCGGAAGAGGAACACTTGTCGGTCCAACAGGAACCGGAACAGCAGGAGGAGGGGGAGGGGGAACAGCAGCAACAGAAGCAATCGGAGCAACCGGAGCCGGATCAACACTTGCGATCGCACTTGCGGGCTGAGCAAATCCAAGGATAGCGATCGCTCGCAACCGGGCGCGGTCTTCAGCATCCTCAACAGACTCAGCAGCCGACATAGCCGTAACAAGAGTTTTGCCGTCAACCTGAACCAGACAGCGAACAACAAACTTACCGTGATGAACAGTCAGCAACTCACAGATTAACTGTCCAGCGGGATAAAGGGCGCGAAATTCAGCAAACATAATTTTTTGACCCCGAAACCAGAAGGGGCTTATGACTTAAGTGTAGTACAGCCCAGAGAAAACTATTTTCTGAAAGCACCTATTCAACATACAATAAATTAAAGGTGAGTCATCCGCGCAACCTTTCACGCCACTAAACCCCATCCCACCTCCGGCAGTTTAAGCTAACAAGCACCGGGCGTCATTTCTACCTATAGGAGATGGCACAGCAACTAAGCGAAAGTAGTAAAAGTCTCCGGTTTTGTGTACCTTGCACTTTCTACAGCACAGATTGCTCCCGACCCGCTCGTTGCACCTCCGTCCGCAAGGACAGATCGCGTGCAAAAAAACAAGGGCTTCGCAGCAGCGAGCTACTAGCAATTTTGCCTTAAAGATCCGGTAAATTCTTTGCTAAAGCAAGAAGCAAGAGGCACTTCAAAAGGAAGAAGGAACAAAGCAGAAGGAACAAGGCAGAAGGAAGAAATGCAAATTTTATCCCTCTCCATCCCTCCATCGGCTCATCCTCGACTCAAGCCGTTGCTTTCAGTATCGAGCCATCTTTTAAGAACCGACAGGGGCTTTCTAATTCGCGAAGTGCTCGGCGCTGCTGACCTAAAAGCAAACAAACCAACGCTAAAAAATTGTATTGGGGAATAGCGTGCGGGACATTTGTCTGCACCGTCAGCAGTCAGTTCAAGACAGACAGCAGACAATTAGCACCAAGCCGGTGTCGGGAGAGAATCTCAAAAAAACCTCGCGATGAAACAAGGTGGCTGTGCTCGCGTCTCCACCTATCAACCCGCGCATTTGTTGGGAAGCAGGCACTACGAGGGCCCGAGGGGGTGCGGCTGATTTCGCCAAAATTAGACTAATTGCTGGAAACAAGAGGATCGATCGCTACATGGAATTTTCTATCGCTGCACTGCTGGCAAATTTTACAGAAGACAAATTAGTGGCTCCCAAAGCATTGGAGAAAAAACTCGACTGCAACGACGCCACCAGTCAACTCAAACTTCAAATCGCATTAGAAGCTCTAGAGAAAATTGGCATATTAGTCAAAGACAAAGGCCGCTATCGCCGAGTAGCTGAAGACGACGTAGTAGAAGCAAAACTGCGCTGTTCTAGCAAAGGATTTTGCTTTGCAATTCAAGACGCCGAAGGCTCAGAAGACGTTTACGTGCGGGAAAGTCACCTTTCGACAGCTTGGAATGGCGATCGAGTATTAGTCAAAATCATCAAAGAAGGTAGCCGCCGCCGATCGCCCGAAGGCGAAGTCATGCTCATCCTCGAACGCGCCAACCCCTCGGTACTCGCGCGAGTCAAGCAAACCGCCACCCCCACCGGCCGCGTCAGCTACAGAGCAATCCCCCTGGACGATCGCCTGTTGTTTGAACTAGACTTGCTCGCAAATGGCACAAATCTCCAAGAGGCGATCGACCACCTAGTACACGTCGAAGTCAAACGCTACCCTCTCGGCACCCACCGCCCAGTCGGCAAAGTAGTACAGGTACTCGGTTCCGACGCCGAAGCCGCTGACGACCTCGACATCGTATGCTGCAAACACGACTTGCCGCGATCGTTCCCTGCCGCCGTCATCAAAGCAGCAGAAAATTTGCCCAGCAAAGTCAAAAAAACCGACATCAAAAAACGCCTAGATTTGCGTAACATTCTGACTGTTAGCTTCAGCAAAAACGTACCGGGAACAACCAACAGCGAAAACGATGCCCCTAAAGTTGAGGAGGAAAATCTCTCAGAGGGAGGAGCCGGAAACGAGTTCGATCCGACATCGTTCCTCTCCGATCCGCCAGTGGAACGCGCTTTGTCGATCGAAACCCTGAAGCCCGGCCGCTGGCAAATAGGAATCCACATCAGCGACGCCGCCGAGTACGTGCAGCCAGAAACCCCGATCGACCGCGAAGCCCGCAAGCGAGGCACAGCGGCCCATCTGGGAGAAAAAATCATCGCCGTACTGCCAGAAACCCTCAACGAGCGCTGCTCTCTGCTGCCAGATACCGAACGGCTGACCTTCAGCATACTGCTCACCCTAGACGAATCTGGAGAACTCTTAGAATACGAAATTCAAGCCAGCGTCATTCAAATTGACTACCACCTCACCTACCAGCAAGCTCAAGCAATTCTCGAACCAGGCGATGCCGAAGATCACCCTTTATCATCCGCCCTCCGTCCTTTCCTAGATCAAATGTCGGCTGCCTCACAGGCTGCCAGAAAGGCAAGGCTCAAGCGGGGAGCTTTTGAACTAAATTTGCCCGATGCTAACTCTCACTTCGACGACGAAGGCGAATTAGGAGCTTTTGCATTCGCTCCCCCCGCCCAGTCGGCTGTCTCCGAGTTGGTGGTACTCGCCAACCAAGCTGTCGCCACTCACCTGCTGGCCTTGGGAGTCCCAGCAATCTACCGCGTCCAGCCGATGCCAGACCCGGCAGACATTCAAGAGTTCATCAAACTCTCCAACAACCTCGGAGGCGAACTGTATCTCGAAAGCGAAGAAGAAGTTTTGCCCTTGGACTTTCAGCGATTTACCCAGCAGTTTGCCGGCCTTAAGTCTGAAAGAGTTCTCACCTACCTCCTAGAAGACACCATGAAGCCCGCTGTTTACAGCACCACTCCCAAGCCGCACTTCGGTTTGGCGCTGTCAGAGGGTTACACGCGCTGCACTTCGCCGCTTTCCCGCTACGCCGATTTGTTGATACTGCGGGTGTTGCAAGCGGTGTTCGAGCAAGGCCGCAGCAGTCGCACCACACGGGCTAAGGAAAAAGTTGACTTGCACCATTCCTCCTGTCACGGTCAAATTACTTGGAATGTTCTCCCCCCAGATTTGCACCACGAATTTGAGACAGAGTTTGCATCGGCCGTGGTACACCTGACGGAACGCGAAAGGGTTGCTGAGGATGCCGAAAGCGATTTGCAGGGATTGAAGAAAACCGGATTGATGAAAGAACGCACCGGCCAAACTTTCCAGGGTTTGATTACAGGCGTGCAGTCTTACGGTTTCTTTGTGGAAATTGAGGTGCGGCCGCCGGAGAGCGACATCCTGCGAGTTGAAGGACTGGTACACGTTTCTTCGCTGAAGGATGACTGGTACGAATATCGATCGCGCCAGCAAACTCTGGTGGGTCGCAAAAACCGCAACCAGTACCGTTTGGGCGATCGGGTAGAAGTTCAAGTCAAGAGCGTTGACTACTACCGCCAGCAAATTGATTTAGTTGCAGTTGGCGGGGGCAGTCAAGCTTTTGATGATGATGAATAATCAGTTGACTGTTGACAGTTGACAGTTGATTTTCCTCAATACTTAGTTGTCATTGTCTAACAACTAAGTATTTAGAGGTTGGCAGCAAACTATACTCAGCAATCATCAAAAAATAATTAATGACTAATATCAAATCCGATAGCATCGGAATTGTAAAATACAGTAAACAGTTAATAATCACGGACGGTGCAACCGGAATTTATATAATTTATCTGCGTTAATCTGTGTTAATCTGCCTATATCGGCGGTTAAAAAAAGAGAATTTATTTACCGCAGATGACAAGGGATGAAAACTAATTTACGCAGATGAAGATAAGAGATTTATGAATAATTCCGATGGTAACAGAGTTGATATAACAACTAATTACTAACAGTCAACCGTCAACTAAAAAATAACTAATGACGAATAACTACCCCCTAATTGTAGGAGTTACCGGTGCATCGGGACTGATTTATGCGGTGCGAACTCTGAAGTTTATGTTGGAGGCCGATCGCGCTATTGAACTGGTCGCTTCCAAGTCTACTTACATGGTTTGGCAAAGCGAACAGAACACCCGAATGCCCGCAGAGCCGACGCTTCAAGAGGAATTCTGGCGGGAACAAGCAGGAGTAGCCACAATGGGTAAACTTCGGTGCCATCCCTGGCAAGATGTCGGTGCTAATATTGCTAGTGGCTCCTTTCGAACTCAAGGGATGATCGTTATTCCCTGTAGCATGAGTACGCTGGGCAAGTTGGCGGCTGGCTTGAGTTCGGATTTGCTCGAAAGAGCGGCCGACGTTCAGCTCAAGGAAGGGAGAAAATTGGTACTCGTGCCTCGCGAAACGCCTTTTAGCTTGATTCACCTGCGGAATTTGACGACCTTGGCGGAAGCTGGAGCTAGAATTGTACCAGCGATTCCTGCTTGGTATCACAATCCGCAAACTATTGAAGATTTGGTAGACTTTGTGGTGGCTCGCGCTTTAGACCAGTTGGGGATTGATTGCGTTCCTCTCAAACGCTGGAAGGAAGAAGAGTAATAATTAGTCATTAGTCATTAGTCATTAGTTATTAGTCATTTACAAATTACCAATTAAAATTTGATATGCGACCTGTATTTTTGCTAGTAATTGTGGTGGGGCTGACTATTTTTGCCCTGCAAAATGTGGAGCCAGCATTATCTCTGGTATTTTTGGGAATTCGATTGCCTGCTGTCCCCTTATCTATCTGGATTTTGGTGAGCATGGCGGTGGGAGCTCTCACATCTTTATTGATTTCTGGTTTGCTGGCTTTTTCAAATTACCTATCTTCAACGCGAACCCGCACCGGCCGATCCAGTCGCAGCCGTCCCGATACTTTCCCCGAAGACGGGAGAACACCTTACACGCCACCTCCCCCTCCTAGAAAACAGGAAATTGACCCGGATCTGAATAGGGAAAATAGCCAAACTCAGGCTGCTGGTTCCTACCGAACTGAGTACGGTACCCCGGCCGGTTACAGTTCCCGGACTTTCCTGCAAGAAACTCCGAACCCGGATGGGGCGAAGAACTACGCTCAACCGGGGACTTATGCAGCCGCAGACGATGAGGACGATTGGGTCTCAGATGGCTCAAAATCCGGCTCTCAAGGGGGTGATGACGATTGGGGGGACGATCGCGATTTTCCCGATCGACCGCAGGTAAATGATGTTCCAGCGGCAAATCCGAGGGCTTACGAAGCTCAGCAGGAACCGAAAAGCAAATCTTGGGCTGGCTCAGTATATTCTTACGGCTATCGAGATCCGAGCCAGTCTGGGGTGGGGCAAACTGAGTCTGTATACGATGCGGAGTATCGAGTGCTGGTTCCTCCGGGAGGGGAGATTCCTAAACCCGCTGATGAAGCACAAATAAATCCTCTTGCAGAAGCAGAGGATGATTGGGGATTGGATGAGGGTGATGAGTTTGATGACGAGGATAGCCCCAGTGGCGGCTCGATTAACCTGAAAAAATAGAAAAATATCGGAGGATTTGGCCGTGGAGGGGTTGAGGGGAGTAAATATTTATCTCGTCGGGATGATGGGTGCGGGAAAAACAACGGTAGGGCGGATTTTGGCAAGAAAATTAAAATACCGTTTTTTTGATACTGATGAACTAATTGTTCGAGTTGCTAATCAGTCAATTGCTGAGATTTTCGAGCGAGAAGGGGAAGAGGCTTTTCGGGAACTAGAAAGTAAAGTGCTCGGCGAATTGTCTGCTTATCAAAATTCGGTTGTGGCTACGGGCGGTGGCATTGTGGCCCGATCGATGAATTGGGGTTACTTGCACTACGGTGTAGTAGTTTGGCTGGATGTGCCTGTAGATCAACTGTACGATCGACTGCGTTCGGACACCGCTCGACCCCTACTGCGGGAGGGCGAGATCAAATCTAAGCTGCAAAGCCTTTTGAAAGAGCGAGAGCGTTTCTACACTCAAGCAGATGTCCGAGTCTGTGCTGGTGTGGGGGAAAGGCCTGAAGCAGTGGCGACTAGGGCGATCGAGGAAATCCAAAAAGTTATCAAATCCGAAACCGGGCCCGATCTCAATTGATACTTTCAGAAACCGGGTTTCTAAGGACTTTTGGTATTAGTTCCCAAAAATAATGCAACTCTACACAAGCTCCCAAGCACCAGATTCATCATTCATTCCCAAAATCTAAAATCTAAAACCTAAAATCTAAAATGGTATGACTTCGGTAAAAATACTGATTTTTGTCTCAGTGTGTCCGTTTAACCATCCAATATTCTGAAATCCACCGGGTTTGAGTGGATGTGAAGCGTAACTTTTATAAGTATGAGGATATGGCGATGGGGAGATTTTATACAACAACTAATGGCAGACTCATCTGATGCGTTAAAGTCGGCTATTGAGTTCTCCCTAAAAATAAAAGGGCCCCACCGCTGAAGGGCTGTAGGGCGCAAGGACAGTTAAACGCTAACTTGATTGTCGGGAAATTTAGCATAAATGCTATCCTCCTATGTGACGATTTTACGATCGTCCATTCACTCATCAACTCTCCCGTATCAAAAAATGTAACCCAGCACCGATCGAATTCAACCTGTCCTATTCTAAGAACAATACCTCATGCATTCTGACTAGCAGCTCCCGAAAGCTGCTTTTTTATTGCGATCGAGTTTTTGGCTGCGGGACTTGCGGGATCTTAGCAATAACATTTTGAGCAACAGTCGCTACAATTCAATACAGCCCTAGGGGTTTTGATTTCGACTCCGGGTTCGTCGGTAATTGGTAATTAGTAATTAGTAATTAGGAATTAGTAAGGCTAAACGGAGAATCGCTCATTGACAACCTATACCTCACTAGGCTTGAAAACTGCTATGATTGCGGCGCGGAACGGGTAATTAATTCGAGTGGAAAATTCAAAAAAGTAAGCTGTATTTATTGATGGGCTATCTGATAGTTCTCTGCTAAATATCCGTTGCGAGTTAGAGAATTTGGTTTGGTGAATTTCTCGCCCCTCATTAAGAGAATACGAGCCTGCCTGTTTTTAACCAAAACTCCACCGCTCCGCCCAACGCTACACCAGTTAAACAAATGCTAGCTAATACCGCAAAAGCCCGCCAATTTTTCCAACCAGATATTTGAATATCGAGTCTTGCCAAAGCTCCGGCTGAAATCAAGACTAAGCAAGTAGCAAAAAGGTGCATCCACGCAAAAACTACCACTGCCACAAAAGCTCCTACAATAATAGAAATAAAAGCCCCAATATCACTGGAAAACCACCGCACTATTAAGCCTTTTATCCCTTTCAGCGGGAACGACAAGGCAACAGCTAACACTAAAATTGAAGCTATGGCTAAAAACCAAGTTAGGTGCGGGGGCACATCAAACTCAGACAATTTCCAGCCAAAAGTGAAATAAGTAACAAAAAGTAGTGTTAGGGAAACCCAAGAGTTTTTTTTCATCCTATGGCACAATTAGGGGAACCACGACGCAAAAAACATGATAATCCTGATGAGTTTGTACAGGGCCTAAAGGTTAGTAGAAATAGCTTGCACCGGACAAGTAGGGATGCACTGCTCACAAACGATACACCGCGATCGAGCAAAACTTAGTTTAAAGCTTTCGGGGTCAAGGGTCAAGGCTTCAGTCGGGCAAACCCCGGTACACAAACCGCAGTGAACGCAGATATCTTCGTCTATGAGTATTTCCCGGCTAGCTAGGGAAACGCCGATGTTTTGCGATCGCATCCAGTCGATCGCCGCTTCTAGTTGGTCGATGTCCCCTGATAACTCTAGCACCAGTTTGCCCACTTGATTCGGAGCCACCTGAGCACGGATAATGTTGGCGGCAACATTAAAATCCTTTGCCAGTCGATAGGTGACAGGCATTTGGATCGATCGTTGGGGAAACGTCAGTGTTACCCGTTTTTTCACCCTGTAAGTCCTCGATAATTTACAAACAATCTTTGTTATCTTATGTTTTAGCGCACTTAGTCTAATTACTGCCTTTAGCAGAAATTTTTATGAGATGGGTCTGATTATCTCAAAATGTGGTATAATCTGAATCTAATATTTAAAATAAAAACATAGAAATCAAAGCGCCATTTATTTTATGACCCAGAATTCCCCCAAGTCAACTGTTGCCCCCGCCGCCAAAAATCCCGAAATAAAAGTCGCCACGCGCCTCAGAAACTTATTGATCGTTTTAACAGCGATCGCCCTTTCAATATCCATCTTTTTAGGGCTGCAAACCCAAACGCCGTCAAGCAGCCTCACCGACATGGCAAAAGCTTCAACGCCATTAGAAACAGCTTTAGTAAATGGCAAACCGACCCTCATGGAATTTTATGCTAATTGGTGCGGTAGCTGTCAGGCAATGGCTAAAGATCTGAGCGAAATAAAACAGAAATACGCTGAACCGATGAATTTTGTGATGCTGAATGTAGACAATGACAAATGGCTGCCAGAAATCACAAAGTATCGAGTAGATGGCATTCCGCACTTTGTCTATTTGAACGATAAAGGCAGCCCCGTTGCGGAAACAATGGGCGAAATGCCGCGCAGTATTATGGAAGCTAACTTAGAAGCTTTAATTGCAGGAAAACCTCTGCCACACGTCCAAGCAGGGGGTCAAGTTTCTAATTTTACTCCCCCCACAGGGCCTGTGAAAACAAGTAGCTCTGACCCCCGCACTCACGGCTCTCAAGTACAGTAAAAGAAGTCATTAGTCAGTAGTCCGTAGGAATAAGATGCGTTGCTGATTTACGGTATGAAAGGCTAAATATGCCAGTCATAGAAACCAGTACTGACAAAGCTTGGGGATTTTCAACTTATTTTTTCAGACCCTGATTAAGCAACGCCCATTCAAGAAATATTCCGAGGTAGGGTGGCAGAATTTTTAAAATATGATAGGCTATTCTTAGGCGAAGAATTGGCAGCAAACTTAAGATACGCAGATAAATCTTTTGTGATAATTAGAGAAAAACCTCATCTGCCTCCCTCCTCAGCCGCGAAGCAAATTCAGTTTCAATAGAGCAATTGCTAAAAAATGCCGATTTATCGACCTCCGAGTTATTCAACGGGCTGCAATCTTTGGGAAGGCGATCGTTAGTTGAAATAGAAGAACAGGAGAATGAAATGCTATTCAGCGTTTGTCCTGTGGTAAGACAATATGTGCTCTCAAATCCCGTTGGCTGATACTTTTCGACAGTCCGACATTCCGGCAGGGGTTTCAACCCCTGCCTCAAAGCTAAATTCGGTTAAAATCGACTAAAGAATGTGATGAAAATGTAATTAATTGTTGTAGTCCTCTTTTAGAGGACTTTCCCTGTGAGACACGGGTTTTCAACCTCTGTCGGACTGGAACTAAAACGAGAGATTCGATCGAAAACATGAATACTGCTGAACCTTCATTAACTAAAACAGAATTAAGAAAATCGCTCCTCAACACCCGCAAATCCCTATCAGCACAAGAATGGAGACAAAAGAGCGCGAGCATCTGCAATCACCTGCAAAAATCGCCCCTATTCACCGAAGCAAAAACAATCCTCGCCTACTTCAGTTGTCGCCAAGAACCAGATTTAAGTCCCCTATTTGTAACTCCCCGCAAATGGGGATTTCCCCGCTGTGTCGGCAAAGAGCTATCCTGGCACATCTGGCAGCCCGGAGATGCTTTACATACTGGAGCTTATCGCATACTCGAACCACTGCCGGATGCTCCTAGAATAGATTACTTAGAAGTAGATTTAATCCTCGTACCCGCTGTAGGCTGCGATGTTTGCGGCTATCGGTTGGGCTACGGCGGCGGCTATTACGACAGAATGCTCAGTTTAGCTGAGTGGGAATCAAAAGTTACGATCGCCACAATCTTTGAATTTGCCTTGCTGGCCCAACTACCCGTTGACTCCTGGGACAAACCGCTACACGGAATTTGCACAGAGAGCGATTTGACAATCGTACAGCAAAAATCAAAAAGGTCGATCGAGCAATAAATTTTCAGAAATTATCCCTAGATCCATGTTTATATATATTCTATTTAGGACTTGCACAAGTCTTTTTGAATCTAGAATCTAAAACCTAAAATCTAAAATACTATGGCCCAGCGCTACGTTCGAGTTAAAACAACACAAGGACACATCCATTACGGTTTACTGCAACTCAGCCACAGCGTTCAAGTATTTGATGCACCGCCCTGGTTAAAAGGACAACCAACCGATTTGGAACTTTCACCTGATACTTACCAAATTCTCGCCCCGTGCTCTCCCTCAAAAATTGTAGCCGTAGGCAAAAATTATGTCGATCACGCCGCCGAGATGGGAACCCCAGTACCGGAAGAACCCCTGTTGTTTTTCAAGCCTCCGAGTGCAGTCATCCCTGCAGGTGCAGCGATTCGCTATCCGCAGCAGTCGGAAAGGGTAGACTACGAGGGAGAATTAGCGCTGGTAATTGGCGAACATTGTACCAACTGCACTCCCGAACAAGCACACAGCAAAATTTGGGGCTATACTATCGCCAACGACGTAACAGCCAGAGATTTGCAAAAGCGGGACAACCAGTGGGCTAGGGCCAAAGGTTTCGATACATTTTGTCCCTTGGGGCCTTGGATTGTCCGCGAACTGAGTCCTGCTGCACAATTGCAGACTTTTCTCAATGAGAGCGAGCGACCGGTACAGTCATCCCAGATCGATCGCATGGTCTTTTCGCCAGACTTTCTCGTCTCCTACATCAGTCAAGTAATGACCCTAATTCCCGGCGATGTGATACTGACTGGAACTCCGCAAGGAGTAGGGCCGCTACAAATAGGCGATCGAGTCCGCATCGAAATTGAAGGCATCGGCAGTCTTGAAAATACAGTAGTTATTAGTAATGGGTAATTGGTAATTATCACCAACAACTAACAACTAACAACTGCAAACTGTCAACTGTCAATAGCCAACTGCCAATTGACTAACGTACCTGCATATAAACAGCATCCGAAAGCGGAGGAATCTCTGCATAGCGTCCCAAAAGCGACTGCACGACTGCATAGACAAATGCAGCAAAAGCGCCCAAAAACACCATGTTATACAGAGTTTCGGCAATAAATGCGACTTGGACGCCGTTAGAAAAAATCGGTAAAACCAGACCGCACAGCATCAAAACAATGTCTAAAAGAATCGCCTGCATCGCATTAAAACGAATGAAGTGACTGATGTTTTCGTTTCTAACTACTCCTAAATACAGGGCAAAGAAGATAATCAAGCTAGCAAAGGGCAAACTATAAATTTGCATCAATGGAGCTAGCGGTATCAACAACAGTTGCAGGACAGGAAACTGTGTAAACAGAAACCTGCCAAAGGCAAGCCCGTCAACCAACGGGAGCAAATAAGGCAAAGAAGCAAAAATCCGGTCTGGAACAGTTGTAGATCCGCGCCAAGTCATAATGAACTCTCCTGAGTCGATCGATTAACTATGAATTCCATTAAACTCAGGATAACGCAGCAGCAGGGTTTGTGTTTCGACTCTGCCGGAACTTGCTTTTCACTCAGCAGGGAGCAGCCTCAACTACCGACGGCAGGCTTTCTTATTTAATATTGGCAATGACGAAGCCCATTTGACACTCGTACCGATCGGGCAAATTTTCCGTAGGTTTAGCAACTGGATGCCCGCAGCGAAGCTCTCCACCGCTCCAGCGCGGTTGGCCAGTGCGATCTGCCAGCAAACAACTTTGGCAAACACACTGAGGGGCAAGCATCTGATTTTCCATTAAAATGACTAACATTTGATACCTCCGGCAGGTTTCACACCAGTAATTTCATTGTATGTCAGGAGTTGGGGACAAACCGCTTAACCTGAACACAACGTAATATTTATGTCAATGGTGCGAAATCCGTAGTACGGTATAAGATCCCCAATTCCCAATCCCAAAACTGTCAAGAGGTTGATTATTGTGACGGACACTAACTTAGAATTCCTTTCCAAAACCGATCCGCTGATTGCCGATTTAATCGGGCAAGAGCTCCAGCGGCAGCGAGATCACCTAGAACTCATCGCCAGCGAAAACTTTACCTCCGCAGCGGTAATGGCAGCTCAAGGCTCAGTGCTGACCAATAAATACGCCGAAGGACTGCCAGCGAAACGGTACTACGGCGGCTGCGAATTTATTGACGGCATCGAGCAAATTGCGATCGATCGCGCCAAACAGCTATTTGGAGCCGCTCACGCCAACGTCCAGCCCCACTCCGGCGCTCAAGCCAACTTTGCAGTATTTTTGAGCTTGCTGGAACCCGGAGACGGAATTATGGGCATGGATTTGTCCCACGGCGGACACTTGACCCACGGTTCGCCGGTCAACGTATCCGGCAAATGGTTCAAAGCTTTTCACTACGGCGTCAGCCAAGAAACAGAACAGCTCGACTATGACGAAATTTTGGCACTTGCCAAAGAAAACCGACCGAAATTGCTAATTTGTGGCTATTCAGCATATTCGCGAATTATCGACTTTGAGAAGTTTAGAGCGATCGCCGACGAAATCGGAGCCTACCTGCTCGCTGACATCGCCCACATCGCTGGGTTAGTCGCCACAGGGCATCACCCCAACCCCCTCCCTCACTGTCACGCAGTCACAACCACCACTCACAAAACCCTGCGCGGCCCCCGTGGTGGCTTGATTATGACTAATGACCCGGAATTAGGTAAAAAATTTGACAAAGCAGTGTTCCCCGGCACTCAAGGTGGGCCCTTAGAACACGTCATTGCGGGCAAAGCAGTAGCTTTCGGCGAAGCATTAAAGCCTGAATTTAAAACTTATTCCGGTCAAGTAATTGAAAACGCGCGCGCTTTAGCGGAACGGTTGCAGCAGCGGGGTTTAAAACTCGTTTCCGGCGGCACGGACAATCACTTAATGCTAGTTGATTTGCGATCGGTAAACATGACAGGCAAGCGAGCGGACCAATTAGTCAGCGGTGTGAATATTACTGCTAATAAAAATACCGTGCCTTTCGATCCGGCATCGCCATTTGTCACCAGCGGTTTGAGACTCGGTTCGCCGGCGATGACCACCAGGGGAATGGGAACAGCAGAATTTACCGAGATTGGCAATATTATTGCCGATCGCCTGCTAAATCCAGATGATGAAAGCGTCGTAGCCGACTGCCTGCGTCGAGTAGCAGCACTGTGCGATCGCTTCCCGTTATATCCCCACTTGTACTTGAAAGTGCCGGCATTAGCTTAATTTTCCTGATCGGCAATGGGAAATTGGTAGTTGGAAGTGTACGGGTAAAAGGGTAAAAGAGCAGGAAAAGATTGATAGTTGCCGGTAGCGATATTGACAAGCGGTTTTTACCAAAAATATCGATCGCCAATACGGTTTTTAGTACAGATATTTGTCGGGCGGGGCTGGTTTGACTAACGGTATTTGTCGGTTGCGAAAGATACCGCTCAACTGGGCCCGCTCGCCAAATATCGACTTTTTTGCTCGCGAAAAAGTCGATATTTCAAATCGTTAATTCGAGAGTTATGAATGAACAACCTGACAATTCGCCCCAGGGTAACTGCCATTGTGGCAAATCTCCGACTCCCAAACCCCCAGTCGCTCTTCAAGATGTTTCCTTGTTATAAGCCATCTGAAATGTAGTAGACTCTGCCTGACAGCCTAATTGCCCCGCACTATTTAAAATTGATTTCAGATGCCGTACCAGTATCTGTACCACATACTCGCTTTCCTGGTTTCTGCGATCGTCGTCCTCTGGAGTACGCCAATAGTCAAAAAAATTGGTCTCAAAAGCGGGCGAGTCGATCGACCAGGCGAGCGAAAAGTCCACAAGCGCCCTATGGTGCGCTTGGGAGGAGTGTCCATCTTTCTCGGCACTATCACTGCCCTCTTATTTGTCTGGCTCTCAGGAGGCTTCATTGATGCTAACGGACAAGTTCTCAATCCCAAAGACGAATACGAAATTTGGGGAGTAACCCTCGGCGGGATCGGATTCTTCCTCATCGGTTTAGCAGACGACCTATTTTCGCTCTCGGCATTAAAACGCTTGCTCATGCAAATTGGCGTATCCAGCATCGTTTGGATGGCAGGCGTACAGATTGAGTTTCTGACAGTTCCCTCCTTGGGACTGACTAATATTGGCTGGCTGAGCTTGCCAATTACCGTGATTTGGCTCGTCGGCATGGCGAATGCCATCAACTGGATTGACGGTTTGGACGGTTTAGCAGCCGGAGTTTCAGGGATTGCAGCAGTTGTGATGCTGATTGTCAGTCTGGCGATGCACCAACCGGCGGCGGCCCTGATTGCAGCGGCTTTAGCTGGCGGGGCCTTGGGATTTCTGCGCTACAACTTCAATCCGGCTCAAATCTTTATGGGAGATGGCGGGGCTTATTTTATCGGGTTTACTCTCGCTGGAGTGGGAGTAATTGGGTTAGTTAAAACTACGGCTGTTACTTCTGTGTTGCTGCCATATTTAATTTTAGCTGTACCGATTTTAGATATGTCGGCGGTGATTCTCGATCGACTTCGCAACGGCAAGTCACCGTTTATTGCTGACAAGCGCCACCTCCACCACCGACTTCTACAAGCCGGACTATCCCATCGATTTGCGGTTTTATTTATTTACTCACTGACACTGTGGGTGGGAAGTTTAGCCCTAGCTTTTTCGCTTCCCAGCGGCGTAATTTACGCTATGGGTGCCACAAGTTTGCTGGGATATGCTAGCTGGAAAGTTTGGAGACACGCTAGGTGAAGGAAGAAGGAAGAAGGAAGAAGGAAGAAAAATAAATAATTTCTAATGCCCCATGCCCTATGCCCAATTCCCTAATTCCCCAATCTCAAATCCAAAATCTAAAATCTAAAATCTAAAATTGAATGGTTGCTGAAATTATTTGTGTTGGCACTGAATTGCTGTTAGGCGATATTCTTAATAGCAATGCCCAGTTTTTAGCCAAAGAATTAGCGAG
This sequence comes from Microcoleus sp. Pol1C5, assembly GCF_036701115.1. Taxonomy (NCBI): domain Bacteria; kingdom Bacillati; phylum Cyanobacteriota; class Cyanophyceae; order Oscillatoriales; family Microcoleaceae; genus Microcoleus; species Microcoleus sp. Pol1C5. Next base: position 84,290 of record NZ_JAUBQE010000032.1, read on the forward strand.
TCTGGGAATCCCTCACTACTATCAAACAGTGGTGGGGGACAATCCAGAACGTATCAAACAAGTGTTAGAAATCGCCGTAAGTCGATCGCAGCTTTTGCTCTTCACCGGAGGCCTGGGCCCCACACCAGACGATCTGACAGTCGAAACAATCGCCGATTTTTTTGGGGTTCCCTTAATAGAAAAGCCGGAAATTATCGCCGATATCGAATACAAATTTGCCCAGCGGGGACGCACCATGAGTCCCAGCAATCGCAAACAAGCTTTAATTCCAGAAACTGCGGACATTCTGCCGAACCGCAGCGGTTCGGCACCGGGGATTATTTGGCAGCCGGTTTCTAACGTGACAGTAATGACATTTCCCGGCGTACCGGCGGAAATGCACTTGATGTGGCAAGAAACCGCTGTTCCTTATCTGAAAAATGCTGGCTGGTGCAGCGCCACTATTTACAGCCGCACATTAAAATTTTGGGGGATTGCTGAGTCGGCATTGGCCGAAAAAGTACATAGTTTTCTGAATTTAACTAATCCTACTGTGGCTCCCTACGCCAATCACGGCGAAGTCAAACTGCGAATTTCGGCCCGCGCGGAGTCGTCCGTGGCTGCTAAAAACTTGATTGAGCCGATCGAACAACAGTTGCTGCAGATTGCTGGCCTAGACTGTTACGGTGCCGATACCGATACCCTCGCCTCGACTGTCGGTAAATTGCTGCTGTTGGCTGGCGAAACTCTTAGCGTGGCTGAATCCTGCACGGGAGGCGGGTTGGGAGCGATGCTGACAGGTGTTGCCGGGAGTTCGAGGTACTTTTTGGGCGGGATTATTTCTTACGACAACCGGGTTAAGGAAGGATTATTAGGTGTTAATCCGCAAGATTTAGCCGAATTTGGGGCAGTCAGCCACCAAGTGGCAAAACAAATGGCTGCGGGAGTGCGATCTCGCCTCAACACCAGTTGGGGATTGAGTATTACAGGCATCGCCGGGCCCGGAGGCGGCACAGACACTAAACCTGTCGGACTGGTTTATGTCGGTTTAGCGGGTCCCCACGGATCCGCAGAAAGTTTTGAATACCGCTTTGGCGATGCCAGAGGTCGCGATTGGATTCGGAATCTGAGTAGCTGTACGGCCCTTGATCGGCTCCGGCGTAAATTATTGTTGGCAAAAGCATAGAAAAAATCCTACGATTGGTCAATTGTCAACAGTCAACCGTAAGCTTAAGCTTTATTTAACACTCTCTACTCCGATATAATTCGGCAATTTTCCTTTTCCCTCTTGATTATCTGTAAAGATTCGTTATGATAATAAGATAGGACTGATTGGCCAATATACTGACTCTCTCCATTGCTCAAAACAACCAGCAAGCGAGAAAGCAAGTTTGACATTTGGTTTCAAAGTCGTGCTTGCTTATTTTCAGATATTTAGCCGTCGGTTTAGCAATCTAGACTATAAAAAAAGGAGCTATCCGTTCAATGGAAGACATTGAAAAGGTGCTGGAACAAATTAAAGAATGGGTTCGCAAGCTGATAGAAGGACTGCTGAGTCCCGAACCTGAACCGGAACTCGAACCGATTCGTATTCCTGTCAACCAACCTAGGAATCGCAGGTAGTCGGGACTGAATTAGAAGTTTGAGGTTTAAGGTTTAACGTTTGAGGTGGCAGACTCGTTCTAAATACCATGTCAAAACTCTCATAACTTTTGTTGCACTGGAAATTTTAAAATTGTTAAATATCCTGGTACTTCACGGCCCTAATCTGAATCTATTGGGTCAGCGAGAACCTGGAGTTTATGGTTCTGCGACTTTAAATGATATCAACAAGTTGCTAGAACGAGAAGCGCAAGCCCTCCAGGTGCAAGTCTCAATTCAGCAGTCGAATCATGAAGGGGTATTGGTGGATGCAATTCACTCAATGTTAGGGCAGCACCAAGGCTTATTGATTAATGCTGGAGCTTATACTCATACGAGTGTGGCAATTAGAGACGCGATCGCCGCGGTGAATATCCCTGCGGTAGAAGTTCATCTGAGCAATATTTACCGACGGGAAGCTTTTCGCCACCACTCCTTTATCGCAGCAGTGGCGATCGGGCAAATCAGCGGTTTTGGCTCAGAAAGTTATCGGCTGGGGCTGCAAGCTCTAGTGAGTTACCTGATTAAAAATTAAAAATTTACCGATTGTAGCGATCGGATGAGGGCAGGTTTTAGATGGAAAACCAGCCCTTATATGTTTTGGCTGAATTCAAATTCAAATTAATCACAAGAGTTAGGCAAAGAAGTACACCAGGAAAAATTCTAAATTACCAATTACCAATTACTAACAAATTGAGTTAAATTCAAATGCGGCATTCCCTGTTGAGCAAGTTTCAAGGAACCATCCTGGGGGCAGTTTTAGGAGACTCTATAGGCCTGCAATACCAGAGGCAACTCGTGGGTATTCCCCCCCAAACAGAAGACTTGCAGCCGATTTTACAAATGACGGAAAACCAACAATTGACCGTAAGTGGCGCAACATTGGCGTTGAATTCTGTCAACAGTAAAATCCCAATTGCCAAAGACTCATCTGCATCCGGGAGACTTGCGGTAGCGTGCACTCAAAGTTTAATTCGCTGTAGCGGTTTAGATTTAAAAGATTGGCGCGATACTTGGGAAACATTTGCCAAGTCGGAAATCAACCATCCCCCCAACAGTGAGTTTCAAATCCTGCTTAACCCTGGTGAAGCTGCCATTGCTGTGCTGCCATCGGCGATGTTTTTTCACGAAAATAAAGCCAAGCTGCGAGAAAAAATCACGCTGGCGATAGAGGTTTGGCACAGCGAAAACCAGCCAGAATGGGAAACAGCAATTTTAGCAGTAGCATATACGATCGCCCGATCTCTTAAAGAAAGACTTGACCCCGCGACAGCGATCGAGCAAACACTTGCTTACCTGAAAACAGATAACGCCTTAACAGAGCTGCTGCTGCAAGTGCAAATACTACTAGAAAAGGGAGCCGATTTAGAAACAGCCACCACTCATCTATGCAAAAGCGCCACAGCTTTGCGAGAAAGACAGGGCGAAAGTGAAAAAAAATTACAAACCAAGTCAATTGTCAACCCAGGAAATTTGGTTCCCATTGCCTTAGCTTTCTACTGCTTTTTGAGCACCCCAGAAGACTTGCGCTTGTCAGTGGTGCGGGCCGCCCGCTGTGGCATAGCCGGACAAATAACCTGCGCTTTGACGGGAGCTTTGTCTGGAGCCTATAACGGCGTTGCTGCGATTCCTGTAGAATGGCGACAGGTATCTTCGGCTGAGCTTAAATCCCAGCAGCTAGCCGACGGCCAAGAACCTTCGCTCTGGCGAACTGGCAGCGATGTAAAAATTGTAGAGTTAGCAAATAACCTGTTTGCTGTTTGGGCAGGAGTTTACAGCCCAGATGCCCGACTGGATTCCGCAGCGCTAGCCCGATCGGTGGCTGCACCTTATGTCATTAGACCTCGTAAAGTATAAAGTTTGGAGCTTTTGACGGTAAGGGGAAACCAGAAATTAGCAATTAGAAATTAACAAGTCAAAAGCAAAAGTGGAAGGAGAGCGACAATTAAAGATTAAAAAGTGAAAAATTAAATCGGACACGCCTGCCCCAACAAGCCAGGTTTAAACCAGAATACGGGGTTGGAAAACGAAGAATCTACGGAGAAACAAGGTTTTTAGCCCTCGCGCTCGAGTTCTGTTCAAGACAGACAAGGGAAGCAAAGAAGCTGCTTGCGTTGTTGGCCACCGTCAGGAAAGCCAACTACTGGCGATAGTCAGGCAAAGTAGCCTGGAGGGTTGAATATTCAGCCACGGTAGTTCGGATAAAATCAATCAAGATGCATAGTCAGAAATTCTGACAGAGCTGCTGGATAACAGTGATATATCTTCGACACAAATGAATACGCTCTCCTCATTGATGCGGCAGATTGAGCAGCTAGGGGCTGCGCGCTCACTGCGCCAACACATTGCTAAAGTGCAAAATGGCTGTAGCAAAGCAGATACCGATCGCGCTGGCGGGCCTCTCCTGAGCCGTTTGTCGCGCCCGAAATGGATTCTTCCCGAGACTTTTACTACTAGATTTACAAGTAAAACCTCCAAATCAAGCCTCAAAAATCAAGCTCGTTCCCCTATGTTGGCGCTGGTCGCGGTAGTTTCCCTCAGCAGCACTCTGGGCCACCGCTTCTACAACCAGCCGAAACTGGATGTGGGGACGAAAGCTCCTCAGACAATTAAGGCTCCCGCTACTGCTAGCATCCCCGATTACAAAACTACTGAAGAACAGCGGAAAGCAGCGCGGATCGGGGCTGTAGCGATATTAATGCTGGATTCTGCGGTCGATCGACAAATTTATCAAGAATTGCAACAATTTTTGCAGCAGGGAAGCGAGCTGCGGGAGGCGGTAGGCCCGTTTCCGTTTGTGAGTTCCTCGGTGCTCTCAAATGCTGCTCAGGTTTACTTGCGGGGCTGTCCCGAGTGGGAGTGGCGATCTATTGTGGCGCAAGCGGGTGACAAAAGTGCAACTTCCGAGCGATTGAGTTTGGATTCCCCCTCAATTGCTGTGGCAACAGATAACAAGTCTCAGCAGGATGCTATCGCTCAACTGCAAGCTTACAGCCGATCGGTTCGGGGGGCAGAGTTTCAAAGCCTGACAGACAGTATTTCCTCTGCTCGCCGGCGCTATCTCAATGCTGTGGAGGCGCTGGCAAAACCGTTGGTTTCCGGGTTCCCCCAGATTTACGATACTTCGCTGTTTGATTTGTCGGATGCAGCTTGGCAGAAAACCCAAACCGGTATGAATCGCGCGGCAAGAAGGATGGTGGCTCAAGGTATCCCGCAGGGCTTGCCAAAAGAGATTTTGAAAGAAGCCGTGAAGCTGCAAGTGGCTGATGAAGTTCCGTTAGAGTCCCAAGCTTTGGCGGTGGAGGGTTTAACAGCGATTTTGCAGCCAAATCTGGTGAGAGATCGCGAGGAAACCAAACAGCTAGCTGAATTAGCGGCGCAAAAGGTGAAACCGGTGATGATCGCAGTAGATCGGGGCGAGATAATTGTTGCACAAGGACAAGAGATATCGCAGCAAGATTTCGTGTTGCTGGACTATTTTGGTTTGAGCCGGCGGGGAGTGAATTGGCTGGGACTGACGGGTTTTGTTTGTTTAGTCGCGGGGGCAATTGCGATCGTACTGCTGGTGGAAAGGCACTACCGCTTGCGCCGGAGAGATCATTTGCTATTGCTGCTGCTGACTTTGAGCGCGCCGGTGCTGGTGAGTTTGGGGCTGCCTTGGACGAGTTTGCCCGCGATCGGGATTTTAGCGGGTGGCTTCTACGGTTCGGCGGTAGGAGTGACTGTGGTGGGGCTGCTGTCGGCGCTGCTGCCCGTTGGCTTAAATGTGGAGTTGATTCATTTGGCGGCTAGCGGGGCGGGGGGATTGCTGGGCGCTTTTATGGCCGGGCGGCTGCGATCACGCGAGGAATTGGCTCTTTTGGGCGTGGCTGTGGGCTTGACTCAGGGCACGGTTTATCTGGTGGGGACTTTGATTGCCAGCGCGGCTGCCGGTGCGATTTGGTACGTCGTGCTCGGTACAGTGGGCGCGCAAAGTTTGGCCGGTTTGGCTTGGAGCGTTGTGGCGATCGGTATCAGCCCTTATTTGGAACACGTTTTTGACTTGATTACGCCGATCCGACTGGCGGAACTTGCCAATCCCAACCGCCCGCTGTTGAAGAAGTTGGCTGCCGAGGCTCCGGGCACTTTTCAGCACACGCTGTTTGTGGCGAGTTTGGCGGAGGCTGCTGCCCGGGAGCTCGGCTGCAATGTTGAGTTGGTCAGAACTGGCACATTGTACCACGATATTGGAAAAATGCACGACCCCCTCGGATTTTGTGAAAATCAAATGGGCGGGACCAACAAACACGATGAAATAAATGACCCTTGGGCGAGCGCGGAGATTATTAAAAAGCACGTTACCGAGGGCTTGGTGATGGCGCGGAAACATAGATTGCCGAAGGCGATTCAGGCGTTTATTCCCGAACACCAAGGTACAATGTTAATTGCTTATTTCTACCACCAAGCGCAGCAAATTGCTGCAAAAGAAATAGAAGATTTAAAGAGGGCTTTGCCAGATGCGGATAATTCAAAGTTAACGATCGCAAGTCGGGAAGTGAGGGAGGAGGATTTTCGCTACGACGGGCCGATTCCGCAGTCGCGGGAAACGGGGATTCTGATGCTGGCGGATTCTTGCGAGGCTGCTTTGCGATCGCTCAAGGATGCTACTCATGAAGAGGCTTTGAATATGGTTAATCGGATTTTGAGGGCTCGCTGGCAGGATAATCAGTTGATTGATTCGGATTTAACGCGGGAGGATATGTCTCTAATTGCCGAGATTTTTGTGCGGGTTTGGGAACAGTTCAATCACAAGCGCATTGCTTACCCCAGTGCAGTTTTCACTCCCAGGTAGGAGGAAATTTTTAGTTATGAAAAATCAGTTCGCATTTCAGTTGTGAATCAGATTTCATTGCGATTTGCCCGGTAAAGCGCCATGCACTTCAGGATTGTGGCTGACAATTACCACAGTTTGTTTGATTCCTCAAAATTCCGAAGAGTTGATATCTCTTTCGCCAGCTAAGTGCGATCGCAGTTTTTGCCAGTCTTCGGCATCGATCGCATTTGCAAAAGCGATGATATCTACAACCCCAGCGCGGTCAACAATCTAGCGGATTTCTTGCCGTTCCTCCATCACAAATAAATTTGCTTAGTTGTGAATTCAAAAGATTTTAATTTTTAACCGCAGATGAACGCGGATAAACGCCGATTTTTTGTGTTGATTCTATCCTTTGACTCCCGCCGCAGTTTCTGTTGGTACAATATATTTTTGCAATAGCAAAAATACTCCCAAAACTGGAACAATAGAAATAATAGAACCCGCCGCAACTAAACGCCAATCTAAAGAAAATGTCCCGGCTAAATTGGCTACCCCTAAAGGTAAAGTGTAATATTCCGGCCTATCTAAAACTAGCAGTGGCCACAGAAAGTCGCTCCAAGAACCGATAAATACGAAAATTCCTAGAGTGACTAAAGCTGGCTTAATTGCCGGAATCATGACGTGCCACCAAATGCCTAATTCGCTGCAGCCGTCGATGCGGGCGGCTTCTTCTAGTTCTTTGGGAACTGCTAGGAATGCTTGTCGTAATAAAAATATGCCGAAGGCTGAGGCGAGTCCGGGAAAGATTACGCCTAAATAACTGTTTTTTAGTCCGAGTTGTACTGTCAATATGTATAGGGGAATCATGACTATTTGGAAAGGAATCATGATTGTGGAAACGATCGTGATTAAGATGGCTTCGCGACCGCGAAATTTGAGTCTGGCTAAGGGGTAAGCGGCGAGGGCGCAAAAGAGAACGTTGATGCTAACCGTCAGGCAGGCAATTAGGGTGCTGTTGAACAGGTAGCGGCCGAAGGGGTTGGTTTGCCAAACTTTGATGAAGTTTTCGAGGGTTGGCTGTTGCGGCCACAGTTGCGGAGGAAATTGAAAGATGTTTTCGTTGGGGGATTTGAGGGAGGTACTGAGCAGCCACAGCAAGGGAAACAGCATTAAAAGTGCGATCGCGCTCATGATGCTGTACGTCCACAGGGTGTTCCACGGCGAGGGAGTGTTGTTTGGGGAATTTGGTTTTTTAGTTTTGAGATTGTTCATTGTTGGGATATGATAATAAGTCCTTGCTTCGTGAGAAGCCTTGTTGTCCATAAGGGGATTATTGCCATGAAACCGTTTATTTACGAAACTATGTACATTCTGCGCCCTGATTTGGGTGAAGAAATGACAGACCAGGCGATCGCTAAATATCAAACTATTTTGCGCGATCAAGGTGCTGAAAACATCGAAACTCAGCACCGTGGCAAGCGCCGTTTGGCTTACGAAATCGGCAAGCACCGGGACGGGGTATACGTTCAAATGAACTATACAGCTCCGGGCGCTGCAATTTTTACCCTAGAGCGCGCGATGCGTCTGAGCGAAGAAGTGATTCGCTATTTGACAATCAAGCAAGATGTGCCAGATGCACCTGAAGCGGAAGCTGAAGCTGAAGTCGCCGAGTAGCATTGGTGTCAACTTAACGTCTTATGTAGTACCAGTCTACTGTTTGACGATTAGGGCCGCTTATTCCCCGGCACGCATTTCTTAAGGGCTACCCTGTACACAAAACTTGAAAACTAACGTCAGAGCCTTTCGCACCCCGTGGCATCCTCGTGAACAAGAGGCTAGGGGGATCTCTGGAATTGTGGGTACAGCATAGTTTCTTAAGGGCGGGACTTGATGTTGATTGAAATTATAGGTGAATAATGGGCGATTGTTTTTCTAGGGGAGGACGATCGCTCTTTTTTGTGGGGAGGCGGCAGGGACTTAATCTATTTTTATCAACAAAGAAAGCTCGCTTTTTGAGGATGGCGAGGGCGATTCACCTCAAGGGGTGACAACAAGGCTACAAAGCAGTCTGGAGCAGGGATAAAGCATGAAGCCCTTGTTGAAAATTGAGTCGTTTGTGGGGTTTGAGATTCATCAGTACGGCGGCTAAAT
>NZ_JAUBQE010000151.1:0-1231 GCF_036701115.1 Microcoleus sp. Pol1C5
TTTGTGCATCTCCAAGAGGTCTTGGAGATGCACAAATACGAGTCATTTTTCCCCATAAAAATCCCTTTCCACCTAGATTGATGGAATGCAGTTGTTCAAACTTTCCGAAGAAATTTAGGGAGGGGAAGGAGATAACAGCGACAGACTTCCTGTTAGATAATCTGCCAGTTATCAGGGAAACTATTGATATCCAAGCAATGGCTTCTCTTTACCCAAAGTCTCATAAGGGAAAGTTAGGGGCAACTTTTGTGCAGCTTTTTGGTTAATCTTTACTTTTCTTAACAAAGCTTTTTTTGGACTGGGCTGGCTTTTTCCCTTTGCCTCGCTTGCTTTTGCCACCTATATGGAGAGAACCGTCTGGCTGCAAAACCATTAATTGTAGATTGGGATTATTACGAGCACTTCTCACAACACGCTTCTTAATTTTTATATAATTGGAGTAAATTAGGCGACGAAATTCGTCGTCCTGTTGGGCAATATCTTCAGCCCAAAATCTTAAGGCTTCTTCTGTAGCATCCCAAGTGGCTATCTTCGTCAAGTCAAACTGAGAGCTGTCAGCAAATTTTCGTTGATGAAGTGTATCAAAGTCTTCTCGGATGCATTTTGACCTCACATCACAAGAGTGTTGTTTTCCCTGTAGTTCGGGTTGTTGGCTAAAAATCCCGTTTTTGAAAAAAGTCTGTTGAAGACGCTCAAAATGGCAGCTCCACCACAGCTCGGTCGCGTTAGTAACTTTTAAGAAATCTTGCCCATACAAAGGAGCTAGCTTCACAATCTCTTGGCAAAGGCTTAATAAAGCCCACGATTCCTCAGCGTGAGGCTTAAAGTCACATTCCCATGAGAAACGCAGTTCTGGAGGGTCAGATAGGGAGGAATCATGGCTCTGTTTATCAAAATGAAGAATCCATTTTTGGATAGCTTTGAATACCTCTCGATAATGATTCAGTAACTTCTGGAAATCCCCTTCCTGATTAGATGCCAAAATCTGGTTTGCTTTCAGAACAAAATTAGGTAATTCTCCGAGGGCATTAATATAGGTGTCTCGACTGGGTTTTTCTGAGTTTGGTAGTTCCAATCTCCAGATGATCGGATTGTAGAGCGTAGGTTGCTGCTCTGTAGAGTTCCTTTCTGTCATAAAAAGTTGATAGTAAGTATTAGTGCGATTCGTTGAAACGTGAATCACGGTAATCAGTCCGTACATAGCGTTTCCAGCCACAAGGCTGAACTTTCG
>NZ_JAUBQE010000033.1:0-92852 GCF_036701115.1 Microcoleus sp. Pol1C5
AACTTATGTTGAGCGTGGGCGGGCAATAGCGCGCTCGAACTTTTTTGAGTTTTTTGGACTTATTCAGCAAGCCCTATGTAGGGTGTGAACTGCGCACTTTACCGCGATAAATGTAACCGCTATAAGTAGCGCGTAAAACCCATTTTTGTGTAATTCCTGTAAGTGTAAATATTTAGGGACATCCCAAACTTTCGCGGGTAGGAACTCCCGTCACGGGATTGACACCATCTGCTTTTTCGCACAGGATAGTTACTTGATAAGCGTCGATAATCGCGTCAGTAAAATCTGCGCCAGAAATTGCAGCATCAAAAAACCGAGTTCTAGTCATAATTGCCTCGGAAAAATTAGCATTCGTCAAATTAGCGCCATCGAATGTAACTCTATCTGCCAAAGCACCGGAGAGGTTAGCACCTGATAAGTTGGCATTTAGTAAAACTCCCTTAGTCAGAATCGCATTAGTTAAATCAGCACCTTGAAAATTTGTTCCCCGCATTTCAGCAGCGACAAATGTTCCCCCCGCTAAATTCGAGTTGGAAAAATCGCGATCGGACAAATTAATATTTGTGTAATTAATATTTGTTTTCGGCAGGGCAAATGCCGGAGTAGCACTCAGCAGCACCCACCCCAAAGCCAACACTAAACTTACAAACAGGCTCAGGAAAATTCTGAAAACACTTTTCACAGATATTGCACTCATGGTAATTGACTCATGACTAATTAAAATCGCTTTACCCAATCTTCGCCAACGCGAAGCGTCAAGTCAGAATTGATTTCACCCGTAGAAGATGCTTCAATTTTACCCCCTCCTAATTCTTTTTGCAGTAGATTCGCTGCCTCTAAATCGCCTTGCTGAACAATAATTTGACTTTGACGCTCTTTCTGGGGCGAATCCTGCACTACAGATACATTAAAAAAGCCCTTTTTTGTGAGAAACTCACCAACGTTTTTTGCGGTTGTCGTTTTGCTAGAAGCGTTTTGGACAGATATTTTGAGGTTTTTGGGCAAAACGGACTCCGTTGGATTGCGAACTCGTCCTTGTGCAAAATCCGCCACGCTCTGGTTGAAATATTGTGTCATAATGCGCTCCAGCCCGATCGCATCTACAATCCAATAACTCCTCAAATCGGCTTGTTCTGAACTAGAACTTCCAGGCAACATTACCATTTTAAAATTCTCTCGATCCAATTGCAAACCAAAATTTGCCAGCGTCAATATTTCCTCATAATTTAGGTTTGTATCCACATATTTTTGCATCAATCGCACAATTTGTGGCAAGCGCACCAATACTGATGGACTTGTGAGGCGGTTCCGAATAGCTTGAATTAAAGATTGCTGTCGCTGAATGCGATCGATATCTCCTAAACCATCGTTGCGAAATCGAGCAAATTGTTCTGCTTGTTCTCCATTGAGAGTTTGCCATCCCTTGGCTAAGTTTATTTTTAACTTTTGGGCGCTATCTGTATACGACATGGCGCGAGGTACAAATACCTCAATTCCGCCCACTAAATCGACTAATTCCCGAAACGCATTGCTGCTGACTCGCACGTATCGTTCTATTTTCGTATTGTTCAGCATACTGCTAACCAATCGCGTCGCCAAAGCTGCTCCTCCTCTAGCATTGGCTTCGCTAATTTTGCTGAAGCGAATTCCGGGAACTTCGACTTTAGTATCTCGCGGAACAGAAATCAAACTAATAGATTTATCTCTAGGATCGAGGTGAAATAAGAGTATTGTATCGCTGCGGCCCTCAAAAATCTTAGGGCCATTGGCTGCAGCTTCAGGCACGCCGTCAATTCCCAATATCAAGATATTAACTGACCGCGACAGGCGATATCCAGAGCGGTTGGAGGATAGATAGTCAAAGCCAGTTGCCTCTAATACTCTATTGATAATTGGGGGTTCCACGGGAGCTAAGAGGGCAGTAATTGCCCCCAGTGTGGCTGAGATGGCGGCGGTGAAAACTAGGAAAAATAGCCCCACTATGTACAGGAAGAATTTAGGCTTTTTTCGAGAGGTTTGATCGACTGGTGTAACAAAGTCTCTTTTAAAAATTGACAAGTTTTTCATTGACTTGCTGTTGGTTATTGCAGTTTTTCAGCTTTGCAGTAAAACTTGGGCGGTGCTTCTGGAAAGTATTTGAACATAGCCGGACACAGCCAGCCTTCGAGATTTTTCGATTCCCACCGATACCAGTTACCTCCGTACTCTGCTTTCAACCACAGCATTTCTGCTTGATATCCGGGAAATGGATTGGCTGAAAATAAAAGTCGGAAACCTTGAGCGGCATTGGGAATGTCTGCGACGAGCACGTTAATCATTTCGGGGACGCCCTGAACAAATGGTTCTCGGACAAGTCCGACTCGCTCGTCGTCAAAAACCCAGGTGTACTGTTCGCGATAGGGGTAAATTACCATCATGGCATTGGACATGGTATTCGCCTCTTTTCATTTCCTTTTTTTTGTCTGCAAAAATGCAAGTGTGGATACATTATATTCTGTTGCGCGGAAGTTGTGCGCTATCCGCTTTGACAACCCTGTTTTAACTGAGAATTTTTCGCGGGTTATTTACAAATTTTATTTGGTTTGGGCGGATGGGCGAATTTTAGGGCTATAGGGCTTTAGATCTATTTTTGTAGTTTTTTTAGTTAGGTAAAAAGTATGCAATTATGCAAAGAATAAACGTGACTCATTGCAGGACTTTTACTCTTATGATGCCTATTTTTATAACCTTTACTACGTTTATAGTAAGGACAAATAGTCTGTCTTCATCCCAACTATGAGAACCGATCCCCCAACTACAAACCTATAACTGTTTGTAGTTGGGTGTTATGTTTCTTTTCGGGAAGCTCCCGCTCAAATTCTCGTCAGCTCAACCAGGGCATTAGCTAAATATTGATACTGCGGCAAAGTATTGTATAACTGTGCCGAAATCCTCACCAACTGCTTGCTAGCATCCGGCCAAGGAATCACCGGAACTTCAATTTTAAAAATCTCCCACAGCGCCTCTTGCAAAGGTGGAATTCCTCCCTTTGCAACCACATCAGACGGGGAGTCTGCCAGCGGCACAACAGCCATCGAACCCACCATTTCATCAGGACAAGGCAGCGGCAAATCTAATTTGTCCGCCAATATTTTTCTTCCTGCCAATGCTAAAGTATGATTTTTCGCCATCAATTCCGGCCAGCCGCCACTCAACAAAGAACCCATAAAATCAATAGCTACAGGCACGCACAAATAGGGACTAGGATCGACTGTTCCCATCCAGTCAAATTCTAGTTGAAAGCGCGATTTATCAGCGCGCGGCGAATTAGCACCGTGACTGATTGTAGTTGGCCGAATGGCATCTTGCTTGTCGCGCCGCACGTATAAAAAGCCCGCACCTTTGGGCGCGCACAGCCATTTGTGGCAATTTCCGGTATAGTAAGTCGCGCCAATGTCATCTAAATTCAAGGCTACCATTCCCGGCGCGTGAGCTCCGTCTACTAATACATCGACGCCACGGTTAGCCAACTCGCCGACTAATTGTTTGATGGGAAATATTAAGCCTGTTTGGCTGACAACGTGGTCTAATAAGGCTAACTTTGTTTGCGGTGAAACGCACTTAATTATTGCTTCAATAATTTGGTCGGGTGACTCAATTGGAAAGGGAACTTCTGCTACTATTACTTTAGCGCCTGTACGCTCGGCTACAAAATTAAGTGTGTTGCGACAAGCGTTGTATTCCTGATTTGTAGTTAGCAATTCGTCGCCCGGAGAAAAACAGAGCGATCGCAAAACTGCATTTACTCCCGTCGTCGCATTCGGCACAAACACCAAGTCATCCTCAGCCGCACCGATAAATGTTGCTAACTGATTTCTTGCATTATCCAACAAGGGCTCAAATTCCCGCAGTAAAAAGCGCAATGGTTCTCTTTCCAGTTGTTCTCGAAAAATGGTTTGCGCTTCCAGTACGGGAATCGGACAAGCCCCAAAAGAGCCGTGATTGAGAAAAGTTATATCGCGATCGAGCAACCAATATGCGTTAATCATTAGTAATTAGTAATTAGTCCGTAGTCATTAGTCATTAGTCATTAGTCAGTTAACGGTCAACAGTCAACAGTCAACCGTTAACTATTTTACCTTTTAATTTCTCAAACTCTTCTAATGTATTGCAATTCGATAACATTACTGCTTCTCGTTCCCCTACAGGTAAAGGGATGGCGGGAATTTGATTTAACCAAACTTGAAAAGAACGTCCACCTTTGTCAATAAAACTTTGCAAACTGGGCAGAGCTTTTTGGCGGTAGAAGCCGCACAAAGGCTCCCAGCGCGAATTTTGATAAGGCACAACTGCTAAAGTTGATGGGGGCAATTCAGTTAACTGACTGGCCCAATTCTGAATAATCTGGGCATCCAACAAAGGCAAATCGCAAGCTAACAGTAAAATCCACTCGGTGGCAATTTCTGTCAATCCCTGAGTCAACGCAACCAATGGCCCGGAGCCGGGATTGTACTCTACCAGAAATTGGGATGTTTCGGTTAAGGTCGATCGATAGCGATCGGGCCAAGCAGTCAGAACATAAACTTCGGGGGTTACAACTGCGGCAACTTCCAACGCCCGCTGCAATAGGGATTTGCCCTCAATTTCCAGCAGAGCTTTATCTCTACCCATCCGCGAACTTTGACCGCCTGCAAGCACAATTACAGCAATTTTATGATTAGTCATTAGTCAGTAGTCATCGAACTGTCTGTTTTGAACAGGCAAGATGCCTGTTCCACAATAATTATTGGAGATGTCTAGTAGTCAGTAGTCAGTAGTTAACGGTCAACTGTCAACTGTCAGTAGTCATTCTTAACTCAAAACACTAACGGCTTGGCTAACTTCCTCAAGTTTTTGCACGACTTGACCGCTACTTAATAAAGTTTCGGCCTCAATCAAACCCGAGTTCATATCCAAACAAACTCCGCTGCGCCACAGATAAAAGCCGCCGTTCCAGATAGCGGACTGCATCAATTCCGAGGGTTTTCCCAACAACACTTCCTGCATTTGTTTAAATAACTCAGAGGCTGATTCAAAGGCAGGATTTGTGTTGCTAAAACCGTAATCTCCGTGGGCTAAAAGCAGTCGCTCGAACTCAGCGTCCGGCTTAGCAATGCCGATAATCGCAGTACGATCGCGCGGCAAATCGCAGCTTCCCTCCAATCCTTTGACTGTGGTATAATTTTTGATTCCCCGCAACTCAAAGGCTTTTTGAAACATACCTTCTGTGGGCGGGTGGACGTAGCCGGAGATGACGTTAACGTCGCCGGCACAGGGACACCACATCAACTCCATTGTCGAAAAAGGTGGCCGTTTACCAATTTCGCGGCGGTAGGGTACTAAAGCCGCTGCTTGAGGAAAATGTTGGGGAAGGTAAACAAAACCTAAACCCGTACTGTCAAAAACTTGCTGGACTTTTTCTAAAGTCAGTTTTCTCCAGTCTACTCCCAAACCGCGCCAAATTTCAATCAGGGGAATGCCTTCCTTGGTTGGCATGGTATCGCCCCCGTGCATGAGGCTTGGGACGCCAGAGGCGGCTAAAATAAGGGCTGTTAAAGGGCTAATTGGAGCCGTGCGCGATCGCCCGTCGTAAGCAACGCCAAACACGGCCACGGTAGAGACGGAAAACCCTTTTTCTCGGTTTGGGGGGGCAAGCATAGGGCCCAATTCTTCATAAGCATCGAGCATTCCGGCTAATTCTTCGCCGGTGGGCCGTTTAATGCGGTGGGAAATCATAAAAGCTCCGATTTGAGCTGGTGTTGCTTCCCCCAGCAGCATCATCCGCGTGGCTGCTGCTGCTTCGGATCGAGTTAAGTTTTCTCCTGTGTGTACTCCGCTGCCAATTTTTCGCAGCAATTCTCTAAATGCGTCACTCATAACTTTTGAAGTTAGTAATTGGTAGTTAGTAATTGGTAATATTTGAATCGTTTTAAATTTAAAATTCCCAAAATTCAATTCAAAATTATCTAATTAACTGCCTGATTTTTCTAGCTTGATTACATCAAGTGGCGGCACAAATTCGCGTACCAGATTCCAGAAATGGGCGATCGGCGGAATTTGCATTCGATCGTGAGTTGTCACCAACACCACTTCGCGAGTCCAAGTGGGATCTGCGGCCAATTGACCGATCGCCGAAACCTTGGAATTTGACCGCTCTTGGGCGATCGACCGAATTGCTAAAGTGCGATCGCCCTTCGCGTCCACCAAAGCTGAATGCGGCAGCAAAGCAATCAATTCTCCCTGTCGCACCACACCTCGAAAAGCATCAAGAGTGTTGAGTTCCAAAACAGCATGAAGTTTAGCACCGATGCGTCCAAATTGTTCTTGCACCATCCGCTGCATTCCGTACCCGTCCTTAAACACCACTTGCGGGTAACAAATCAATTCCGACCAAGGTACTCGATCGTACTCGGCCAGGGGATGGCTAGCGGCCATCAACACCTCGATCGGCTCATTGTAGAGCACCTCAACCAACATTTCCGGGGCTTGAGTAAAATGGCGGTTGTTCATCACCACCGCTATGTCCACCAAACCGTCTTTGAGGACTTTCAGAGCTCGATCGCTGCCGAGGGAAGTCACCCGCAACTGCACGTCTGGATAGTCGCGGCAAAACTTTTGCAGCACAGGCGGCAAATAAGCAGCGCAAACCGAGTGAATCGCAGCCACGCAAAGTTCCGGCTGCTTTCCCGCCCGTAAGTCTCCCAATTCTTCAGCAGCATTTCGCCAAGTCTGACAGATTTTGCGAGCGTGAGGTAACAGGCATTCGCCTCCCACAGTCAGTTTCGCGTGGGCTGTGCGGTGAAACAGCGACAAACCCACTTCCGCTTCTAATCCCTGCACTTGGCGGCTAATAGTCGATTGGGTAACGCCACACTTCCGGGCCGCTTGCTGAAAGCTACCAGTTTCAGCAACTGAAAGAAATGCTTGAAGCTGCTCTAAGCGCATGGAGGTTTAATTCGAGATGGTTTCAGAAATTTTACTGGAAGATAATCTGTGACATTAACCGATTTAGTAGCAGAATTTAGTAGACTTTGATACAGGTACAGATTAGTTTTGATTCAGGGGCGAGAGGCGGGGATGCTACGCTCCAAGCATCAATCTGCTCCGGCAGGATTTCTAAGCCTCCAAGTAGAAGTCGGTTCTCCTATGTTGAAAGGATTTCTGAATCGGCAAACTTATCAAAAAATAGATTCAATAAAGATGAGTTTATCGAATATTGCCAGCTTCTAGCTAAACCGTTTCAATGAACTGCACTCTACTAATCCCTTCATCTCGTGAGCTCAATTGATCTGTTTTTACGTCAGTTGTGAATTCAAAAGATAGCATTGAATTTCGTACATCCTTGGGAATTATAGTACCTCACTCTCCCTAAACCTCTCAATAAATGTACGAATATTGCAGGCAGGTTAAAGCCTGCTATGAACTTTCCTCCCCCGACTAAAGTCACTCTTGTTTTATGTTTTTTTGTGTATAAACTAGAAATTAGCGGGTCAGCAACACAAGTGCAACTAGGATCGATCGCACAGGAAAGCCGAAATGCTGCCATTTATTAAGATTATGTCATTTAACCACAATTTTATTCCCCAAGATGGCTGTTGCCAGTGGCAACCCCAGTTGATGGGACTGCACGCGGTCAGCGATTTGTTAATTGCCTTGGCTTATTATTCAATTCCAGCAATTCTGACATACTATGCCCGGAAGCAGCGGGACGTGCCTTTGAGCAAGGGGTTTCTCCTATTGGGAGCCTGGTTTTTCTGCGGCGGGACAACTCACTTGATGCAAGTTTGGATGCTGGTGCATCCCAGCGAATGGCTGTCAAGTTCTATCGCCGCCTTGACCGCTATCATCTCTTTGTGGGCTGTAGCGTCCCTGATACCCTGGATTTCTCAAGTCTTGTCTTTGGCTGGGGCGGCCTCTTTTCCAGCACATACGGCGCTCTTAACCCAAAAGGTCGATCGACCGCAAGCCGACTCTGCTATTAAAAATTCCTTCCCATCCCCCACAAGCGAACTCCAGCAAATTAACCAGCAATTGCTTGTAGAAATAACACAGCGCGAGCGAGTCGAGGAACTCCTGCTTGACGCTGTAGACAAGTTGCAAGAAAGCGAAGAACGCTTCCGCGTTTTTCAGGAATTATCTCTAGACGGATTTAACGTGTTCCGCAGCATCCGCGACGAATCCACAATTGTGGATTTTGAATGGGAATACGTAAATCCCGCAGCGGCCAAAATTCAGCAGAGTACCCCTGAAGAATTAATCGGCAAGCGATTGCTGCAAGTGCTGCCCGGCCATAAAGATAACAATTTGTTCGACCGTTACGTCGAAGTTATAGAAACAGGAATTCCCCTCGAAACTGAGATTTATTACAACAGCGAAGGCATTGTCGGCTGGTTTCGGATTATGACCGTTAAATTGGGCGATGGCATTGCTATTTCTTTTGGGGATATTACTAAGCGCAAGCAAGTAGAAGCATCCCTGCGCGAGGCGCTGCAAAAACTAACTTCTCATTTTGAAAATACCCCCCTAGCGGTGATTGAGTGGGATGAAAACTTTCGGATTAGTGGGTGGTCGCCGGCGGCTAAAAAGATTTTTGGTTGGGAAAAAATAGAAGTTTTAGGCAAGCATTTTAGCGAATGGAAATTTATTTATCAGGGGGATTTTGAAGAGGTAGAATCGGCAATTTATAGTTTAAAAAAACCAGAAAATCGCTGCAATGTAGTTCGCAACAGGAATTATAATAAGTGGGGTTCGTTGGTACACTGCGAGTGGTACAATTCGGCTTTTTACAGCGATTCTGGACAGTTGATATCGGTACTGTCTCTGGTTTTGGACGTGACGGAACGCTTTAAATTTCTGGAAGTGCTGCGACAGTCTGAAGAGCGGTTTCGGATTGCTGCCGAAAGTGCCAGTGATTTAATTTATGAATGGAATATCGAAACCGGGATCGTGCTGTGGTTCGGTCACGTAGACGAACATTTGGAGTACGCAAAAGGCGGATTTCCGAGGACAAGAGCAGCTTGGAACAGTATCTTGCATCCAAGCGACCGCGATCGAGTTTTGGCCGCGGTCGATCTGTATTTGAGTGCGCCAGACAGTTCTGCCGCCCCATTTTTTCAGGAATACCGCGTTCAGTGCCAGCGGGGCCGCTTGCTCCACTGGATCGATCGAGGCAAAGCAGTGCTTGACAAACAAGGCAATCCCTACAAATGGATCGGCGTGATTAGCGACATCACCGCTCGCAAAGAGGCCGAAGAACAGCGGAATTGGGCATTGGCGCGGGAACAGGCCGCCCGTCGCCAAGCTGAAGCCAGCGAACAGTTGTACCGCGTCCTCGCTGAAGCCATCCCGCAAATTGTTTGGACTGCCAGAGCCGACGGCTGGCTCGACTACTACAACCAGCGCTGGTTTGAATATACTGGCTTGACGCTAGAGGAAACTCAAGGCTGGGGGTGGCAGCTAGCCCTGCATCCAGATGACGTGGAAGATGCTGCAGAAACCTGGAAGACCTCGGTGGAGACAGGGAAGACTTACGAGGTGGAATACCGCTTTAAACGGGCATCTGACGGAGCTTACCGCTGGCATCTGGGCAGGGCATTGCCCGTGCGGGACGCGGAGGGGAAAATTCTCAAATGGTTCGGGACTTGTACTGATATTGACGATCGCCAGCGATTGGCCCAAACAGCCTATTTTAGCGCTCAAGCTTTGGCTTTGCTGTCGTCGGCTTCCCTCGATTACGAGAAGGCGCTGCAAGGTTTGGCAGATTTAACAGTACCGGCGCTGGGGGATTGGTGCTGTGTGCATTTGCTCGATGCCGACGGCTCGATCCGCTTGCAAGCAGTTGCTCACTCAGATCCGAGCAAAGTTGCTCTGCTGTGGCAAATCGATCGGCGTATGCCACTAGACCCCCAGGGACGGCACGGAGTAGCAAAGGTGCTGCGGACTGGTGAGTCGAAGCTCTACCCAGAAATACCGCAATGGGTGATCGAGGCGGTTGTGCCCGACAGGGAACTGCAGTTGGTGCTGCGATCCCAATCCCAGGTGCTGTCGGCAATCTGCGTGCCACTGATCGCTCGCGGGCGGACGCTGGGAGCGATTTCGTTGCTGTGCGGGGAGTCGGGCCGCCGCTGCGGGCAGGAGGATTTGGTTTTGCTGGAGGATTTGGCGCGGGATGCGGCGGTGGCGATCGACAATGCGCGGCTTTACCGGGAAGCAGCGGAGGCCAACCGGATTAAAGACCAGTTTTTGGGAACGCTTTCTCACGAGTTGCGGACGCCTCTGAACGCGATTTTGGGCTGGGCGCAGATGCTGCGGCAGCGCCAGATGAGTGCCGAAAAAACGGCTGTGGGTTTGGAGACTATTGAGCGAAACGCGCGGTTGCAGACTCAGATGATTGAAGATTTGCTCGACGTTTCCCGGATTGTGAGTGGCAAAGTGTGTTTGAAGCTGTTCCCGGTGGATTTGGTGCGGATTGTAGAAACGGCGGTGAAGGCGCTGACCCCTGATGCTGAAGCTAGGGGAATTGAATTGGTGAGTTTTTGTGCCGAAGGGGTGAGCTTGGTGAGGGGCGATGCTACTCGTTTGCAGCAGGTGGTGTGGAATTTGCTCTCGAATGCTATTAAGTTTACGCCGCCGTCGGGTCGCGTGGAAATCACACTCTCGGAGGATGGGGAACCGGGAGCAGCGGGTGGCGCCATGTTGTCTGGGCCGTTTCCGGTTCACTCTGTTTCGATCGTTGTCAGAGATACGGGAATTGGCATCAGCAAGGAGTTTTTGCCCTTTGTGTTCGATCGCTTCCGCCAAGCTGACAGCACTTCTACGCGCAATTACGGCGGGCTGGGACTGGGATTGGCGATCGTCCGCCATCTCGTGGAACTCCACGGTGGCACGGTTTGGGCCGAAAGTCCTGGGGAAGGACTCGGCTCGACTTTCGGAGTGCGGCTGCCAATTGAGCAGAGCTAAAGTTTTGATTTTTCAGTTATTGAGTTCACAATTCAATATTTAAGTTCTACGTAAGGTGCTTATGGCGCACCCTAAATTTAAATGTTTTCCGCAAATCCGCTCGCTCTTGGGTTTATTGCCATTCCTGCAATGCGATCGCAATTCCTTGTTTTAATCTTGGTTCGAGGCTCTCTTGCTTAACTAAACTTTCTAATTGCTGTTTGGCCTCGGCAGCGCCTAGCTGTTTGAGGGCTGCCGTGCAGTGCAGCCTGACGCTGCTGTCTGCGTCGCCCAACATTGAAATAAGAGCCTCTAGCCCTCTCATATCTCCTAATTTTCCTAAACCTAAAGCTAAAGATTTTTTGCTAACTGCCTCCTGCACTGCCGGATGATTTGTTTTTAACAAATCAATCAGAATTTCAGCAGCAATAGCTTTTAATCCCGGCTTTTCTACTCGCCCTAAAACAGTGACTATCTCTTGATAAACACTAGAATTTATGTTAGTAAATGGCGCCATTAATGTCTGATGCAAATATGCTAAAGCGGTTGCAGTTTCCATCCAGCTTAGGGCGCGCACAGTTTCGATTTGCAATTCAGCCGGAGTTGTGGGCGATCGCAGTAATTCAAATAAAGCAGCCGCTGCAGCATCGCTTTTGACTCGCCCGATCGCGATCGCCGCTTGCTGACAAACTTCTAATCGAATGTCCGAAAGCAAAGGTTTGAGCAAGTTAACTAAATCTAATTCTGCGTCTAAATAGGCGCGCGCGCCGAGAGCTCGCACGGCTTCTTTTCTGACTGCTGTCGCCGGATCTTTGAGTGCTGCTACCAGCACCGGCGGGATGCGGGAGTCGTGAAAGTTGCTCAGGGCCGCGATTACGGCTGCCCGCACCGCAACTTGAGAGTCTGCGACTACGCTCAACAGCGGCGGGATGGTTTCGGTGCGCCGAATTTGGGCGAGTGCTGCTGTGGCAAACTGTCGCGAGTCTTCTTGCTGCAAGAGAGTGGCGAGGGATTCTATGGCTGTCGGGCCGAAATTCCCTAGGGTTTCGGCAGCGATTTGGCTCAATTCTTCGTCGGAATTTTTGACCAATTCGACTAAAGCTTGAATCACTTCCGGGCGATCGAACTTTCCGAGAATGCGGGCGGCGAACCACCGGGGCTCGGTGTCTGCGTCTTCGTCTTCGAGCACGGCAATTAAAGGTGCGATCGCGCCATTTCCCAGATTGGGCAATACTTTAGCAATTTCCCAGCGGTCTTGAAAATCGCCCCATTCTAAGGCTTCTATTGCTAAACTGACAGCTTGCTCTAAAATGTCTTGTTCCTGCGGCTTGCCGCCCTTGGCTGTCACTTGCTGCAAGCATTCGACTAACCCAGGCCAGTTTTGGTGATCGGCAGCGACTTGCGCTTTTTGTAAAAAATTATACATAATTTTAAATTAAGTTCGATCGAGAAGCGAGATTTTTTGCTGCTAGGTCAGAGCGGGAGGGTGCTACTTTTTACTAATCTTTTGCTACAATTATCCATTTTTTAACATTTTTGTCAATCCATCATAACTGGTAAAATGGAAGTAAAGCATTAATTTCATGCAGTTAAGGCATCAAGCTATACTTTTTGTAATTTAAAATACGCAATCTTCCTAATTAAAAATCAACAAATGAAGAAAGCTCTACTTCTAGTAAACCACCACTCCCGAAAAGGGCAAAAGCTATTATCTCAAGCCACTGTAGAATTAGAAGCACTGGGTTTTGAGTTAATGGTAGAATCTACCGACCATGCCCACGAACTTCCCGACACAATTCGCCGCTACCAAAATCGAGTTGAATTAGTAATAATCGGCGGTGGCGACGGCACTCTCAACGCTGCCATAGAAGGTTTGACAGACACCAAGTTACCCTTGGGTATATTGCCGATGGGAACTGCTAACGACCTAGCCCGCACTCTGGGAATTCCTACAGATTTACCCGCAGCTTGTCAAGTAATCGCCAGCGGTAAAGTTCGGCTCATAGACTTGGGTTGGGTGAACGGCAAGTATTTTTTTAATGTGGCAAGTTTGGGATTGAGCGTGGAAATTACCCAGCGGTTGACTAAAGACGTAAAGCAGCGCTGGGGAGTTTTAGCTTATGCTTTTACTGCTTTGCAGACAATTTTGTCAGCGCGACCGTTCCGAGCAGAAATTAAGGTAAAAAATCAATCTTTTAATGTAAAAACTATTCAAATTGCCATTGGCAACGGCCGCTACTACGGCGGTGGCATGACAGTTGCCGAAGATGCCACAATCGACGACAAGCGACTAGATTTATACAGTTTGGAAATAAAAAAATGGTGGGAAATCATTGCTTTGCTGCCAGCTATGAGGCAAGGAAATCATACCAGTTGGCCTAACGTTCGCGCCTTGCACGCTCAAGAATTTGAGGTTAATACTAGCAAACGCCGTCCGATTAATACTGACGGTGAAATCACAACTCACACACCTGCAAAATTCCGAGTAATTCCCCAAGCTTTAGCAGTTATAGCTCCTTTATAACTCATAATTAATATATCATATCATGTCCGGTCGATTAACCATGATATGATCGGGAGGAACACCACCCCCATCAAATAAAGAATGCCAAAACGAATTACGCTCGCACCTCATCTGAGTCCAGAAGAGCTACAAGCTCGTTTCCGTCAAGCTCAAACAACCACCCAGGCTCATCATTACCAGATTATTTGGCTGTTAGCGAGCGGAAAAACCACCGCCGAAGTGATGGCAGTGACAGGTTATAGTCGTGGTTGGATTTATGAATTAGTCGGGGGATACAATCATTTAGGCCCTGAGTCCCTCGGAGATCAGCGTTGCCAAAATACAGATCGTGACCCTCTGCTGAATGATGTGGAACAAGCTCAATTGTGGCAAGTCTTACAGCAGCCACCTCCCGATGGCGGGCTGTGGAATGGTCGTAAAGTGGCCGACTGGATGAGTGAACTCAAGGGTGAAAAAGTCTGTCGTCAAAGAGGGTGGGAATATCTCAAGTCCATGAAGTTTCGATTGAGAGTTCCTCGCCCGGAACATCAGGAATCAGATCTTCTCGAACAAGAGGAATGGAAAAAAAAATCTGGGTCAGTTCGTCTTGAAAATCAAGAAGGAGAACCTAGAAAGCGACGTAGAAGTCTGGTCAATGGACGAACATCGTTGCTTGATTGAAACCAGTTTTGAGGCGGGAATGGGTGGATGAGTTTAGTAATGCTACGGCTGTTGTTAACTGGCGGTTTCAATGGTTGTGGTTATATGGTTTCGTACATCCGAGTACGGGAGAAACATATTGGTGGATACTGCCATTTGTCAACAGCCAGCTTTTCGAGCGAGTTTTAGAAGATTTTGTCAGACATTGGAAAGTAGGACCGAAAAAAAGAGTCGTTTTAGTTGTAGATGGAGCCGGATGGCACTGAGCGTGAAAACGTGAAAATCCCCGACGGCATACATTTGTATTGTCTACCTTCACACTCACCCCAACTCCAACCAGCAGAAAGGTTATGGCCCCTGACAAATGAACCGATAGCCAATCGCTGTTTTAAGAGCTTGGATGAATTAGAAGCAGTGTTATTTGAGCGATGTCAAAAACTGTTAAATCTCAAACAGTTAATCAGTGGTTTGACTCATTTCTATTGGTGGCCGGAGGCAAAAGTTTAATCATGGTTAATCGACCGGACATGATATCAGTTAACTGGTTCCCAGGCTCCAGCATGGTAACGAGTAATTTTCTTGTGCAAGAGGCCGGAGAGGCTGTTCACTTAATAATCGCCTCCAGCGCCATATTGCCATGCTTCAACTAATCGGTGCAAATAGTATTGCTGCTGCGGTGCTAAATTTTTTACCTGCGGTTCTACGGCTTTCCCCAAAGGCAGCAATCCCGTATAAATTCCTAAATTCACATAATGAACCATCCAATCGAGCAAATTAGCTATTCCAACCTGCGGGATAATTTTCATAACTAATCCGGGATGGCTAACTGCTGTTTTAAACAGGGTTTGTGACAAAGCCGGAAACAGCACGATATCCTGAAGAAATGGTTTGAGTACGGGTTCTCCCAACTCTTCCATTACCTGAAATACGGCTGCCAAAAGTTGATTGATTTGATGGGGGTCTATTTTTTGATTCATCGCAGCACTCATCGAACGCTGAAACAACCAGGTAACTGATAGATTCGGCTGATAGGGTTGCAAAAGTGCGAGGGAATTCTTGTCGAAACTGTCGCTTGTCAAAGCTTCGTCAATTCCTAGAGTCAAGCGTTTGAGGTGCCGTACCATTGCGCCGAAACCGCCGAAGCTGAGGGGAGATTGGCTACCACTGCTATCTCCGACTGGGAGTATGCGATTCCAAGGCATTTTTAGAGGACTTTGGCGATAGCAGGGGAAGAATCCGTAAAGTGCTCTTTGGAATTTTAACTGTTCGAGTTCGACGTTTTGATATTGGGGAAGCAAGCGCAAATACTCTTCAAATAATGTTTCTAAACTGAATCTTTCTGTGTCGGCGTCTATGTATGTAAATAAGTAGGTGGTGCGGCCGTCTCTGGCTGGAAATGCTTCCCAAAAATATTGGCACTGATTTTGCATAGGGGTGAAGGATGCAAATATATCGCCAGTGTCGTTTTTGGGGTATCCTTGAGCGCAACTGCCGACTACTAAACATACGGCGTCGGGTTTTTTGCCTTGTCTTGCTTGGCGCACAATAGGCGAAAAATGCCCCATTGCGTCTAATAATAATCTGGTTTTAAATAAGTTTGTAGCAGGTTGTGTATCGGTATTTGCAGATTCTAACAAGACTCCATCCGGGTGAATGGTTGCTGTTTTAAATGGTGTATTTTCAAATAGCTTTCCTCCAGCTTGGAGGAATCGCTGCTTGAGGGTTTCTAGGAGGTACACTGGGTCGATTCCGATGTTGAGTACGTCCCGCACCCAGATGTCGGGGGTGTTTGCAAAGCTGATTCGGGCTGGGTTATATTCGGTGGCGATCGCCTTTTCTATCTCTTCAACAGAGAGCAAATTTAGTTCTAAGAATACGTCTAATTCTTTGCGAGAAATATTCCATTCTTGCTCGCGTCCTCGCAGGATGCCGCGTTCGAGCAGGGCTACTCGCCAACCCCGCACGGCTAAGGCTGTACCGATTAATATTCCTAGGGTTCCGCCGCCGATAACTATGTCGAAGTCGAGGGTTTCGAGGGGTTGTTGGCTGTGTTTGATTGCTTGGGGTGCTGGTGCGGTGTTTTGTTTGAGGTTTTCCCAGAGTCGATCGACTTTTCTCAGGCCTCCGAGGGCATCTGCTGGCAGTTGGGAGAGGATTTTTTCGGTGAGGGACATCGGGTTTTAGTATTAAACAGTGGTTGATTTTTTATAATTTAGCTTAGATCAACATTTCCGACAGTTTCAGGGCTTACGCATGGGGTGGTGAGAAACCCGCTTTCTACCTATCTTTTTTTAGCATAAGTTGACTAAATCTTTACTCCCTCAGAGTTTCAGGCGGGTTGTCACCACCCCAGCCAAAAAGGCTGGGCAGGGTTTGTACCTGTAAAAGCCAGATGGGGAATCGAAAGAATTAATTCTTGGATGGAAAGGTGTAAAAGTCTCGTTAAAAATTTTGAAATAACTTTAGCTCATGCTACAACAAAAATTAACCTTTGTTTTGTGAGGCTAAGGGTGAAAAAATTAGTGGCGCCTAAGCTCACTCTAGATCCCAAATGACTCCTATAAGTCCTTACAACAATCCCAATATTTTCTATTCAATCTCAGGAATTGTAATACCGGCAGTCTTAGCAATCTCTTGATATCGCTCCATCGCTGCACTTAATACTGAGCTGCTATAAAACGAGGGTTTTGCGAGAATTCCTTCTAGCAGTTTACGCCACATAGGATATTTCTCCTCTGGCATCACAATTTCTTGTAATAATTGATTCCAAGCCGCCTCTTCTTCATCTGTTTTGGGTTGCTTTAAGTTATCCCAGATTAGATGTCGGTAATTGACATCCTCAACCGGATAGTTTGAGGACAAAGTAAGAAGAGTAATACCTATCAGACGACGTTTGCTGTCGTCGTCATTAATAAAACTCATTCCTAAACTTGAATCTACCCGAATAGATTTTAACCCTTTAAATGCGGTTTTTCTATAGCCAGGATAGCCATCTATTGAGTCTATAACAGCTTTCAAAAGAAGTGCGCTTCCTACACGCACAGCTTCTTCCTCGTGCTGCGTTAACGATTGCAGTACGGATAGATATTTGGGATAAAATTTACCGGAAATAGGACGAAGAGGCCTAGGTATTCTAAATTCAAAAAGTTTAGTAAGTGGCATAATTGTAAACAAACGAGGTGCTATTTCTTGTATATGAGTGTCATAAACCAACAACTTGAGGAAGAGAGTAGCACTTAGCTCGGTAATCGAAAATTCTGAAGATTCCGAGTAATTGTCAAGAATTACTTCTAAGAGTTGTCGTGCTTGTCCTATTACAGCTAAATCAGAGGGCCACGGGAATTCAAAGATAAACCCCAACGGTCTCTTTGGTTTATCACCCTGTTTTATGGCCTCTGTGGCAGTAGTCAGTAACTTTTTAATTTGGTCAATCGTATATTCATTTTGCTGAGAACCTGGATACCCATAGCCAGAGTAAACGGTAATGTATGCTGCTACCAACTCGTCAACAGTTAGATCCATAGGTTCGGCAAACTGCTTTAATCCAGGTAAGATTTCATCTAATCCAATTTGCTCTCGTAGTGCCATGAAAAATAGTTGTTTTTGCGTCTCATCTGATTGTTTAAAATACTCTTGAATTGTCTCTACTACTTGGTCAGCAATAGATATCTGAGTCTCACCATCCAAGAAGGGTAGCAACCGATTCACAGCATCCTGCCCTTTAACTTTTTGTCGCTCGACAGCTAGAGCTAAAAGAGGCCAGGTTTCTCTTAAGCCAGAATAGAACAAAAAATTTCTTAAAAGTTCTACGCTTTGTTCAATTGAACGGATACTCTCAATAAAGCTAGATCCATTTGCTTGATTAGGCTTATTAATTTGCAATAAAATTGTTTCCAAACTTACTCGAAGTTCTGGTATTAACTCCGAATGCTGCAACAGACGCTCCACAGTTTCAGCAGTATCATCAGGAACAAAGAGAACAGATGATTGATAGTTCTCTCTTGTTTGCCTACGTATTGCAGATGAAAGGACAGCATCGCCCTCATCTATCCTGATGTCTAAGCGGTTCCTACGTACTTTAATTCTAAGGAAGGCTATTATACGGAGACACCTCAACATTAGTATTAATTGCTCCGAAAGTGTCTTGGGTTCTGGCCAATTCCATACAATTTCCTTAGTAGAATGCAAAGGCTCATAGCTCCAAGGACTATCAAAAATTGTTTGAGCTAGTTCTGTAGCTTCAGCTTGAGAAATATCCCAAGCCTTCAACAATTTTTCAGCATATTTGTGTGGAGGGAAAAATACCGAATGTATTTCTTTTTTCCCGTATGACCAGTGACTTTGGAGTCGCTCGACCATCCATGAAGGTTCAGATTCATAGCGCAGCGCCAGGTTCAATGCACAACGCACAAAATTTTTCTGTTGAATTTCAAGCAAAGCATCAATTTTCTTCTGAAAGAATTTTGTTGACCCAAAATGCTGACCATAGAGATTTAAAGAAACTTCCCAACAGGTTTCTGGTAAATCCTTCGAGCTAAGTTTACCTTCTAGAGCTGGGCGGAGAAGGTCGCGCTTGTCTCTTTCAGACAGTTGCGCTGTCAAGGAACTTAGTTTATGCTGCTGTCCCTCTGTTAGCCCTGTTTCCAAAACCTCTAGACCATACTCAATAGCTTCACGCTGAAGGTCACGGCATTCCTTACTGAAAGACCCATCGGCTGCGACCTCTAGAGCAAATCCTGAGCCAGGTCGTAAGTAGTGATTTGCAACTTCTCCATCTCTAGGTTTATCTACTTCACGACAGACAGATCTAACAATACCATCTGCCTCGTCACCCCCCAATTCGCGAACAATGCGACCCGCTAGGAACAAAGCAACATAGCGCCAGTGTTGCGAACAAACAATAGACTTCAAATTTTCAAAACGTTCTCGTTTCTTAAATAAGTAAACTGCGGCAAAAAACTCTTGAAAAGAACGTAATTCAAATCCAAATAAGCCGGGTTGAGGTGAAACAATTAATACCAGTCTGTCTTTGGCATCGGTGATAAACTGCTTTACTCTTAAATTAATATTTTTTTGCGATGATTGACTATCTCTTTTGCGCAAAAACTTAAAGATTGATTCCTTGAATTCTTCTTCGGACAAAAGAGATTGAACGTTTTGATTAGAAGCACGACAGTGTAGTAAATAACCGAAGTAGGCATGAAGATTTAGCAAGGTAGTCTCATCACTCTTGATAATATCCTTGTCCTTACTTTTTTCTCGTTTAAGTATGGTATCCCAATATTTATCGAATAACTCTTCTCTTTCGCCTGGGGGACGACCACCATTTTTGATAATCAGTAAGATGATAGTTACTTGTAAGGGAGTTTTTAATAAGGTATATATCCTTCCATCTTGCTGACATTCTGCTAGTGTACGAATTATCCTATCTCGTTCTTCTTTACGCAAATTTCTTGTCTCTACCCACTTTTCAGCATATTTTTTGACCTGCTTCGATGACAGAGGTAATAATTCCAAATGTAGAAAGCTTTTAGGGTCAAATTGGTTTTCGTATATATTGGGGCGGGAAGTCGTTACGACTTTTAGGTTAACATTTAAATGTTCGGCCCAATCGAGAAAACTATAAATGCGTTGAAGCATTCGCTCTTGTAATTTAGGATCTACAACCTCATCCAAGCCATCTAAAATCAGGAGGCATTCTTTACACTGAAAAATCTCTTGGATATCTTTAGGAGATATATCCCCTGGTTGCAAAGCCATATCGCCCATGTCCTTAGCTAGATAAGCTTCTAGACTATCAGAATTAGGCTCAGAATTAGGTCTGTTAGCCAGCCACTGGGCAAAATACTTCAGTACAACTCGAAAAGGAATGCGTTTAACTTTAATCTGCTCCGCAAAATCATAAGATCTACCGAGCCATTTGGCACGATACACTTGAGCAACTTGCTGTCCTAAAGTGGACTTGCCCTGACCAGGGCCACCAATAATTACCACTTTCAGCCATTTCTCCTTAAGGAGACATTTCATTGCAGAAGAATTACCACTTCCCTCAACGAAGAAGTCATCACGATCAAGTAAAGAAACTCTACTCCCTGACTGTGCAAATTTTTCTAGACTCCAATCAAGGGGGTTTATCCTCTCACAAAGTTTTACCTCAAGGTCAATAAAAACTTGTTGGAGCTCTGTGCGACGCTCTCCACCTGTTTCCGGTTCGCCAGCTTGATCTAATTCAGCAAATTTATCAGCAGTAAAAGATTTAGAAAGATAAGTTTGTATCGTGGAATCAAGTTGTGGAGCTAGTTCTTTTTTAGCAACATCAGATTTCGGTGGAATGCTTACTGATGCGGTTTTGTCAGTTTTAGACTTTTCTGATTTGGGGCGGTTTCCCCAGGCCAACTCCAACTGTCTCCGATTATGCTCTACATTACTTGCGTGCCAAAGGATAAACGTGAATCTCCGTATCCCCTTGCTTTTTTCACCAGGCGAGCTGTTCTCCCGCACAATTTCTAATTCTTTGAGGCGGTCAATTGTACTCTGAATTTCAGATTTTTCTTCCTTTGCCTTGGGGTCACGATTTGAATTGATGCGTTCAGGGTAAAGCAGCCATGCCAGATCCAACAGAGTTGTCCTTACCTCTAACTCAGGGCGATCACTGTTTTGATTTCGCGGCTCTACGAACAAATGGTTCCGACTGTGATTGTTATAAGACACTAGAAACTTTATTAGATGCTTCGCCCGCTTCAGCGGCTCCTCTCCCCAGTTATCCGTCCGTCCCATAGATTTAATTACTTACAGAAGTTTTCTGAACTGGTTTGGGTTAACCCAAGCCTACCCCAAACTGCATATACCCATTCTAAGGAATTTATAAAAAAAACGTTTGGGGTAGACCCAAACGCTTCCCAAGCTACATAGCCAGAGTTTATAGGACTTTCAGGCTTTAGTGAGCCCCTCTAGGCTTGGGGTACTAAGTGGAGATTACTCTGGGTTCAGTAAGTTAAAGAACAAGAGGGTTTAAATATGACATCACTGATTAACTACATACAGGTAGCTAAAGACTTTGCTGATTCTTACGGTGTGGATCGCCTCGATCGTCTAATGACCTTAGCTCAGGCCGATCCGAATTCTCCCAAGACTCAACCAGTTCCCGCAAGCGATCGCCATAATACCATTTTGCAAGAAGTAAAAGCAGCCGGATTCCAATTGAATCCCTCGCTCAAAAAGTTGCTTTTCAATACCAGCGTTGAGGTGGTACGGGATGCAATGGCGGTTGTTGCAGAAAATCAGCAGCGGGGAACGGTGCGGAACCCCGAAGGACTTTTGGTTGATGCTATCCGCAATCAATGGAAGCCTAATCTCTGGGCCTAAACCTTTCTCTTCGGGACTTACGCAGCATCTCCATAGGTAGTGTTATGGTTTGCAAGCTGCATAAGTCCTGAATTACCCGATGTCAAATACTCTCTATATCTGCCGGCCTCTAGTCCCGAGTTAAATCCAATTGAGAGATTGTGGGAATATGTAAAACGAGACATAAAATGGGAAAACTATTCTAGTTTAGATAAACTTAAACAAAAGGTGGATGTAATTATCAAATCTCTGATAATCGAAGATATTTTATCTCTTTGTGGTTGGGATTATATCCTTGAGGCTATATGTAAGTGCAACTTCCTAGTTAATTGGTAGAAGTAACGAGAAATATACGAAGAAACCGGGTTTATGATGTCGCAAGTGCGATCGCGAACCGAGTTTTTATCCTCATACAGAGAAACCCGGTTTATGAAAAAAAACCGGGTTTCTACCTCTCGTGGGTAAGTCTAAAAAATTATCTTCAATCAGCCGTGCTTAATTCTTCCACTCGCAGCCGATCGCACAAAATTCGCTCGCACACTATAACACCCGTATCCGCACTTCTGCAAACTTCTAACTGAGCTTCCGGCAGCGCTTCAAACAAAAAACGTTCCCCCGGAAACACTGTCCGCTCAAAATACCAATTAGGAATATTTGTAATGCGAGCGATTTGCACTTTGCTAGTATTATTAAGATACCAACACAAAATGCGCGTATCACCTTCGGAAATTACCTGATTTAGTGTCAAATTCATCTTTTTAACTTGTTTGTGCAATTGTGCGGGCGATCGGCGACAGACCTAAACTTAATATAGCATATTACCAGTTAAAACATATTTTTTTTACATTGTTTTGGTTAATTAATAAATTTCGCCGGAGAAACATCCGCGCCTTCCAGGTATTCCCAAGAAGGTGCAAAAGCCGGCATTGCTAAAGCGCAAGATTTCCATCCTCCCCTAACAGGTGCGTTCAACAATTGACAGTGACCAACTGAACCTCTTGCCTGTTGGTAGTGACCGCAAAAATTACACTTGGAAGCCGGATTGCAGCCACGATCGCTGATTACAAGGCAGGGCTGGTTTTGGGTTTGGTTGCGCTCGACAGTTAAAGTGTTCATTAAATTACTTTTTAAATGTTCAGTTTTAAGTATGACGGCTGGAGTACAGTCGTTGCGTCTATCTCAAGGCTTAGTTCGCCTTTAAGATTTGTTTAGGGATCGATAGAAAATAGGTTATTTTTGACAACATAAAGCTAGGGAGCAATTAAATTGATTTCTGGTCGCATTGGCGGCCCCGGCTTTAGCAAAGCTCGCCCTTGCCTGGAGGTATACTTCCTCAGACAGAGCTAATTATCGTCGCCTAACTTGCTGAACAAATCGGCTAGAATTGTATTAGAAAATAAAAAACCTTCGGGATCGCTCAACCTCAAATTGCCCGAAAGTGGCAGTTTCCCGTCATCGCCTAAAGTTGCAATCGCCCCATCCGCACTGATAATTTCCACCCATCCTTGTCGCCAGTAGGGCTGCAAACAACGCCAAATTTTGTCAACCGTTTGTTGAGTAAACTTCTCAGTCAGCGCCGACAGGCTAACTCCTTCTGTTAAACGCAAACCTAGCATCAGCGTTTCTAACAAAACGTCATTTTCTGAAACTTGAAAATTTTGCTCAACTGCTGGGTAAATTTCCTGCTGGGTTTCCCCGCCAATTTGAGGAGTAGCAGGGGAATTGAGGCTAGAATTTGATCGCACCCACTGATAATATTCTTGAGTTTTGCGAGGCCTGGTCAACCTCCGGCCTTCCACGTAACTCGCCGCCCCCATTCCCAAACCGTAATAAGGGCGATTTTCCCAATAAACGCGGTTGTGGCGGCACTGATAGCCCGATCGAGCGTAATTAGAAATTTCGTAATGTTCGTAGCCAGCCCCCGTCAGAATTTCTCTTGCTAAACGGTACATTTGAGCAGCGGTGTCATCTGCAGGCAGTGGCTGTGCGCCTGCTTCAAAGTAGCGCGCGAAAGCAGTTCCCTGCTCAACAATTAAGTCGTAACTCGACAGATGAGTCGGGCTAATTTCCACCGCCGATTTCAGGGAAGCTTCCCACTGTTCTAAAGTTTGGTGCGGCAGTCCCGAAATCAGGTCTAAACTGAAATTGACAATACCAGCCGATCTCACTATTTCTACTGCTTCAAAAATTTCTGCTACCGAGTGCGATCGTCCACAAGCTTGCAGCAATTCATCCTGAAAAGCTTGCACTCCCAAACTAACTCTATTTACTCCCGCCGCTGCATATCCCCGCAACTGTTCTAAAGTAAACGTACCCGGGTCTATTTCTATAGAAATTTCCGCCCCAGCAGCAATCCCAAATTTGCCGTCGAGAGTCTCCAAAATATTGCTCAACTGACTCACTGAAAGCAGCGAAGGCGTGCCGCCACCAAAAAAAACTGTTTTCAGGGATGCGCCTAAATTTTTTGTTTCTTGAATTTCTTGACAGAGTACGGCAACATATTGCACAATTGTGCCGGAATTATCGCCATTTTTGCGATCGCCCACCACAAAAACCGGAAAATCGCAGTAGTAACAGCGGCGGCGACAAAAAGGTATGTGCAGGTAAGCCGAAGTGGGAATGCTGGGATTTGTCGCTTGCACACTTTTTTTTAATTCAAATGTTAAATAATCTGTGGTAGGGTTCATTACATTTCAAGCCAAAAGCGCAACTTCAAATCTAAAGTTTTAATTAAACCATCATGAATAATTATGTATATTATGACATTTGCTTACCAAAAAAGCGCTGCGAACGATCGGCTCTTGTAATTTAACCTCGTACCAGTTTCGTTCCGTCACAATTCCCGAACAGCCCGCAGGGCGGTTTATTCGCACCTCGTGCCTGCTTTCGGTCCGGCGTGGTAAGTGCCGATATGCTCGATCGCACATCTCTCAGAGGGTACAACCCCGAAATATAAGTTTATGAGAATCCTTGAGTAGATATAGCGAGATCCGACCAAAGCATGAAAACAAGTATCAGCACTGGAAAGATATAATAGGAATAAATTCATTAACCTAGAACTAATGCTAGACGCAATCATAATAATCTCATTCATAATCGCAGGCGGAGGCATCGGCTATTACGGAGTCGAACTCCTGCCGAGCAATCTACTGCTGCAAGTTACAAATATACAAGGTTTAAGTTCTGTACTAGGTTCCTTTGGAGCATTAATCGGCTTCGTGATGGGATTAGTGGCTCAAACAACCTACCGCCGGCTGGAAAAACAAGTTCGCGATATGCCAGTGGAGATGTTACTGACGCGGGCGATCGGCTTAATCATCGGACTTCTAGTAGCGAACTTAATGCTGGCTCCGCTATTCCTGCTGCCAATTCCCCGCGAGTTCGGCTTCATCAAACCTCTAGTTGCCGTCTTGGGTAGCGTCATGTTCGGCTTCACAGGCGTCAGTTTGACCGACACCCACGGCCGCGCTTTCTTGCGGCTGATCAACCCCAAAAGCTTAGACACGGTGTTGGTAGCCGAAGGAACATTCAAACCAGCCTCTGCCAAAGTTGTCGATACTAGCTGCATTATTGACGGTCGGATTGAAAACCTGTTAGAAACAGGTTTCCTCGAAGGTCAAATTATTATCCCGCAATTCATACTTCAAGAACTGCAACTGATAGCTGATTCCGCCAACGACCAAAAGCGAGTGCGCGGGCGCCGCGGCTTAGATGTACTCAACCGCATCAAAGAAACATATCCAGAACGCATTCAAATTCACTCGGCTGACTACGAAGATATTGCCACAGTCGATGCTAAATTAGTCCGGTTCGCTTTGGATATCGACGGCATTTTGCTCACCAACGATTACAACTTGTCGAAAGTAGCTACCGTCCAAAAACTGCCGGTTTTGAATATCAACGATTTGACTCATGCGGTGCGCCCGACTTATTTGCCGGGAGATACGATCGAACTAAAAATCCGCAAAGAAGGCAAAGAACCCTCTCAGGGAATCGGTTACTTGGATGACGGCACAATGGTTGTCGTAGAAGCAGGAAGCAGCTATGTCGGCGGCGAAGCCCGAGTCGTAGTCACCAGCGCCCTGCAAACCAGCGCCGGCCGCATGATATTCGCCCGCCCTCAAGAGTCCGTTATTGTTTGAAACAGAGTAACAATGGCCAGGGCAATCAGAATCAAATATTGCGATCGCTGTTCCCAATCTGCCCCGACTCTCTACCGCGCCCGGTATGACGAGTCGGGGCAGTGGTTTTTTTTGTGTCTTAAATGTTGGGAATCGGTAAGTAAAAACAATCCTTTTTACTTCTACGGCGGCACTTGGAAAGCTAGGAAGAAAAAATAGCAATTACCAGCTTGTCCTTCTTTTCTTTTCTCTTCCTTCGCGTCCTTCGCGTCTTCGCGGTTCAATCATATCAATATCAGTGATTCAGGAGTAATTAAAATCAACCAATCTCGATCGCATCTTCATAGAATGTCTCGATCGCACAGCTAAAATTAACGCTAGCAAACTGAACTTCTTGTCCTTGAGTGTAAGGATAAAGCACCCACAAACCCTCTGCATTCCGGCGAAAACATTCTACACTAACTCTTTCTTGATTGATTAACACATACTCTTGCAAACTTTCAGAAGTGCGGTAATCAGCAAATTTATCGCCTCTGTCAAAAGCCGCTGTTGTCGGCGATAAAACTTCCACAATTAAGCGCGGATAGCGAATGAAATCTTCAGCAGTATTTCTGTCTCGTTCATCGCAAGTCACCGCTACATCGGGATAGTAATAACAATTTGCTGCCTCAATCCGAACTTTTATGTCTGCCACGTAAGGTATACAGCCACTTCCCCGAAGGTGATTTCTCAGCAAAGTTGCTGCATTGAGACTAATGATGACATGAGCTTTGCTTGCACCTGCCATTGCATAGACTTCACCGTGTCTGTACTCGTGTTTGATCGAACTGACTTTCTCGGCTGCTAAATAATCTTCAGGAGAGACGTAGGTGTCGCTTTTACTTGCAACCATATAATTTTGAGGTGGGTGAGGATTACACAATTATAGCGGTAGCTTGCGGGGCGGGACGCCATCGCCCTTTTTCACCTTTCCCCCAAACTTTTAACGTCGGCGCGGGGCCGGAAGCCTCGCACTATTGCCATTTTGCGGTTGCGGTTTTTCTTGCAGCTTCATCGTCAAACTAACCCGCTTTAACTTCTCATTCACCTCCAAAACCCTCACTTTCACCACTTGTCCGACTTTAACAATCTGTTTGGGGTCATCTACAAAGCGATCGGCTAATTGAGAAATGTGAACCAAACCGTCTTGGTGTACTCCCACATCAACAAAGGCTCCAAAGTTAGCTACATTCGTGATTATGCCTTCTAATTCCATCCCAACTTGCAAATCGGATATTTCTTTGATTCCTGCCTGGAAAGTGGCATATTTAAACTCGGCGCGCGGGTCTCTTCCCGGTTTTTCTAGTTCCGAAATAATGTCTCGGAGTGTTGGCTCACCGACTTTTTCTGTGACATATTTTTTGATGTTTACAGTCTTGATTTTTTCCGATATTTGTGTTATTCCTGTCAGCGGCAAGTCTAAATCCTTGGCGATCGCCTGCACTACAGGATAACTTTCGGGATGAACTGCTGTATTGTCGAGGGGGTTTTCGCCGCCGCGAATGCGGAGAAACCCGGCTGCTTGTTCAAAAGCTTTTGGCCCGAGTTTGGGAACTTTCAGAAGTTGACGGCGATTTTTAAATGCGCCGTTTTCGTTGCGGTAATTGACGATATTTTTGGCAACTGTTGCCGTCATTCCTGACACAAATGTCAGCAGTTCTTTGGAAGCTGTGTTTAAATCAACTCCGACATAATTAACGCAGCTTTCGACTGTTTCGTCGAGTTTCTTTTTGAGCAATTTTTGGTCAACGTCGTGCTGGTATTGACCGACTCCTATTGATTTCGGGTCGATTTTCACGAGTTCGGCGAGGGGGTCTTGCAAGCGCCGTCCGATGCTGACTGCGCCACGAACGGTGATGTCGAGATCGGGAAATTCGGCGATCGCCACTTCGCTTGCTGAATAAATCGATGCACCGGATTCATTCACCATGACTTTAATCGGTTTCCTGTCCATTTCTGCCAAAACTTCCGAAACAAATTCATCTGTTTCCCGGGAAGCTGTACCGTTGCCGATCGCGATTAATTCAATTTTATATTTTTCAATTAAATGCTTGACAATTTTACCAGCTTGCTGTCGCTGAGCAGCCGCTTGGTGGGGAAAAATTGCTTGATATTCTAAAAATTGCCCGGTTTCATCGAGGGCGGAAACTTTGCAGCCCGTGCGAAATCCCGGATCGATCGCCAATGTGGGTTTCATGCCCGCCGGCGCCGACAGCAGCAACTCGCGGAGGTTGGTTTCAAAAGTGGCGATGGACTCGATATCAGCAACGGCTTTATTGTGCGATCGTACTTCTGTAATTAACGAAGTCTTCATCAGTCGGTTGAAGGCATCCTTCAAGGTTGATCGATAAAACTCTTTAACTTCCGGTATCCTAGTTCTAATTTCCTGACCTTCCAAATAAGCCATCACTGCGGATTCATCAAACGCCAGTTCCAAATCTAAGACTCCTTCCGTTTCCCCGCGAAACAGGGCTAACATATTGTGCGACTGAACGCTTCTCGCTGCAACTTGATAATTGCGGTACATTTCAAATTTAGTGCTTCCTTCCGGGAAATCATCTTTTATTTTCGAGACAAAAACTCCTGTTTTCATCAAAAATTCTCGCAAATAAGCCCGCAATTCGGCTTTTTCCGAAACCGCTTCCGCCAAAATATCCGCAGCACCTTTGAGAGCTTCTTCTGCTGTTTTCACTCCCTTTTCTTCCGAAATGTATTTAGCTGCTTCCGCCTCAAAGTCTGCTGGTTTAGCCGTCGGTAAGTTCAGAGATTTGATAAATTCTGCCAGCGGTTCCAAACCTTTTTCCCTAGCAATTGTGGCTCGCGTCCGCCGCTTGGGTTTGTAAGGCAGATAAAGGTCTTCGAGTTCATTTTTTTGCAAACACGATTCGATTTTTGCTTGCAGTTCTTCAGTGAGTTTCCCCTGAGAGCTAATCGTATCTAAAATTGACTTTTTGCGCTCTTCAATTTCCGTCAGATAGGTGAAGCGATCTGATATATCCCGCAACTGAATTTCATTCAGCAAATCCGTGCGTTCTTTGCGGTAGCGGGCAATAAACGGAATTGTTGCTCCCTCTGCGAAAAGTTCCAGAGCATTATTGACTTGAGACAGATTAATGGAAAGTTCTTGAGCAATCAGTTGAGGAATGTCGATCATAGTGCAGAATTTCGGATCGGTCGATTGAGATTTAAAAGGTTAGATTTACTTCACAAAAGAGAGGAAGAAAAGTTTGAAATAAACGTTTTACAGGGTGTTGGCACTCCTCCTGCAAGTATTAAAATGATGTTAGCATAAATGCAGTCATTTCTCAATATTATATGTTGCCTTTTAAATATCCTGTGCCACAAACCGATCCGCCGCGATCGCCCCGAGAAACGCTGCCGACGATGTACGATTTACCCAGCGAAGACCCGGCGGGACCTGGTTTGACTGACGAATTTCACGATTTGCAGCCGCAGTTGTTGAGCCTGACGTTTCGACCTCGGAATTATCCGGCTTCTGAGATATTTAGCGGCACCGACATGAACCTTTATTATGACGTGCATCACACTCTGTGGCACAAGCGACCGGATTGGTTTGCAGTTGTGGCAGTTCCCCGACTTTACGATCGCTCCGAACTGCGGATGAGTTACGTTACTTGGCAGGAAGGCGTGAATCCTTTTGTAATTGTAGAACTGCTTTCGCCGGGAACAGAAAAAGAAGATTTAGGCGACAATACCCATGAAGAAAAGTTGTTACCTCAGTCGGGAAACACTGCGGGTAACTGGCAAGTTTTGGAGGCCGAGAAAAGGAGGAACCGCCTAGAAAATGGGAGGTTTACGAGCAAATTTTGCGGGTTCCTATTTATGCCGTTTTCAGTTGCTATATTAACAAATTGCGAGTGTTTGAATTGAAGGGCGGACACTATCAAGAATTAGAGTTGCCTGAGTCGCGAGTGTGGATTCCTGACCTAAGTTTGGGCTTGGGTTCGTGGCAAGGAGAGTTTCAGGGAATCGATCAACTGTGGCTGCGCTGGTATGATGTTGATGGCAATTGGATTCTGACTGAAGCGGAACAGCAACGGCAGGGGGCCGAGTCAGCGGAAGCTCAATTGCAGTCTTTAATTCGGCGGCTGCGGGAATCTGGCATCGATCCCGATCGATTTTTAAACATTTAGAGAGGACTGAAGTCCTGACTAAAAACGGGTTCGCAGTCAGGACTTTTGTTTTTTTACTTCCCCAGAAGACTGAAAGCCTCACTATACACAGGCTTTAACATTGGATCAAAACTTGATTTGTTGTGACTTGTTTGTTGCTGGTATTCTTTGCGGTCAAGTCATCCGCGTAAGGAGAGTGATGCAAATAAGCTTTACCGACAGAACCGAAAAGTTGCAGTTTGTCAGAAATGACCCATCGCATGGCATTGATAGATTTTTCCATTATTTCCAACAAATCCGGATCTGACAAAGAAATGCTACTTTTTAACACGTCCATATAAGCTTCGCGAACTTCTGTATTCACATTGAACTTCGATACCCCGAATTGAATACATTGATGAATCATTGATTCCGGCAAACCGCTAGCACCGTGCATCACTAACGGCACTGAAACAGCAGCCCGGATTTTTGCCAGACGCGGAAAATCTAGTTTTGGTTCGCTTAAATATTTGCCGTGAACGTTACCAATTGTTACGGCTAAAAAATCCACCTTAGTTTCTTTGATAAACTCTACTGCTGCTACGGGATCTGTCATCCTTGCGGCCTTCTCATCGATTGTCAAACCGTCTTCCCTGCCACTAATTCTGCCGATTTCTGCTTCAACTGCCGCACCGTTAGCGTGGGCTAATTTAGTCATTTCCCGGCTAAATATTAAGTTTTGTTCGTAGGGTAAAAAAGAACCGTCTGCCATAATTGATTTAATGCCCGCACCTAGGCCGAGGTGAATGTCTTTTTCTGAGGTGCTGTGATCTAAGTGTACTGCGATCGGCACTAGAGATTTGCGGGCCGCTTCCATGCACAGTGCGACTAAAGGCGATTTTCCGTATTGGAGGGCGCTGGGGTGAAGTTGCAGTATAGCAGGACTGTGCAGCGCTTCGGCCGCATTGATGACGGCTTTTACTCCTTCGAGGTTGTAGACGTTAAAAGCGCCGATCGCATAACCATTTCTCAATGCCGTGTTCAGCAATTCGCTAGTTGAGGCGAGCATATAGTACCTAACTTTAAAAACTTTTCTGAATGTTGATTATTCTATCAAAGTTTAAGGGCAAGCTCAGCTTAATTTGTGTTTATTTTAATTGCGAATTCTTCGGCTAGCATTTATTATGAATGTCGATCGTTCTATCAAAGTTTAAGGGCAAGCTCAGCTTAATTTGTGTTTATTTTAATTGCGAATTCTTCGGCTAGCATTTATGTATGTGAAGTGCATTTATTTTTGGGCAAGGTGCGCCTAGCGCACCCTACTATTTGTTTGGTGAGCCTAGCGCACCTTACTCCTTAAGTGATTTACTTACTAAGTTTGTGCGTTACCAGCGTGCAAACCGCATTCTTTTACGGTCGCTTCTTCCCACCACCAGCGACCTTCGCGTTCGTGTTGGTTCGGCAATATCGGCTTCGTACAAGGTTCGCAACCAATACTTACAAAACCGCGTTCGTGCAACTTGTTGTAAGGCACCTCCAAAGCGCGAATGTATTCCCAAACCTCTGCCGAAGACCAGTTTGCTAAGGGGTTGAATTTAATTAATTCATGGTCGGGAGTGGAGAATGCAGTGTCAACTTCAATAACTGGAATACCGTTGCGGGTACTGGGACTTTGGTCTTTCCGCTGACCAGTAATCCAAGCATCGAGAGTATTCAGTTTGCGGCGCAGCGGCTTGACTTTCCGCACGCCGCAGCATTCTTTGTGACCGTCTTGATAAAAACTAAACAATCCCTTTTCTTCTACTAGGGCTTGTACTTCAGCAGCATCGGGAAACATTACTTCTAATTTAATGCCGTAATGTTTTCTGACTTGATCCAAAAACTGATAAGTTTCAGAGTGCAATCGTCCGGTGTCTAGGGTAAAAACGCGGAAATTCTTCGTGATTTTTGAGGCAAGATCGATCAGAACTACATCTTCAGCCCCGCTGAAAGAAATGGAGATATTGTCAAAATTTTCTAGGGCAAATTTGAGAATGTCTCGCGGTGTTTTTTGACTGTATTCTGCTTCTAGCGCGGCAATGTTGAGATTTCTTTGGATGGCAACCATATTTTCGGGTTTTCGGTGTTCTTTTCCTCTAGCCCTTTATTATAGCCGATCGCCGTGTCTCCCTCACCGACTAATTTTACCATCAAGCAATTTCGTCCGGGACCGCCGGATTCATCCGTGAAGCGAGAAAAAAGCTCCGACTGCTAATCACCAGCCCCATGATTTATCAGTGTGAGCGCTTCTTCAATTCTGAAACCTAAAATCTAAAATCTAAAATCGATTGACCGCATCTTGCAGCAGTCTTTTCGGCTCGGTCCACAATCAAGCTCAAGAATGGCGATCGCCGGCTGGCAGTAGTTCTGACGAACCCAATACTTTTCTACTGCGTAAAATAGGACTGCCGGGCGGTCCATTGAATTTGCCCCCAAATTATAAATCATAGACAACAAAATTTTTTAATAAATGTCATTGTTACAATCCTCAATTTTGACTTGTATAATTTATAAAAAGATAGCGCTTACTAAGCGATATTTTGCTGTTTTTTAAACTCAAAAAATATTTGAACACCAGTAATAATATCGCTATTACTCCTTTTGAATAGCTGTTAAGAGCGCCAATAAAAAAATTACTCTGTATTTTTCAGGCAATGCTCTAACCTAGGTGAGTGGAATAAAGCTAAAACAATATCATATAAAATCCGGCTTTGGTCTTCCCATCGCTCCTTCTACTAAGACCTGTTGGTTTCCAAACCGCGATTTACCGACGATCAATTACTAATTACCGATTAATTTATTCAGGATGATTCCTTTAGCAAAGTAAATTTTGATCGTTTTTTATCGCTGACAGCTAACCTTCAGCTATACGATCGGCTATATTATATTTGGAAGTACATTAATTTGTCGGCAAAGCGGTCTAGTCCCATCGCCGCCGGTCGCGCCAGCTTCTAAATAAACGTAGTCCGGTGTCAATAACAGCAAGGAAGTGTGGAATCATGTCAAAAATTTTAGTAGTGGACGACGTTAAGACCGAACTAGAAATCATCTGCCGCATTCTTCAAGATGCCGGACTGGATGTGATCCGGGCAGGTGACGGCGAAGAAGCGATCGCCATGATCCGCAAAACCCCTCCGGCTTTGGTCGTTTTAGATGTAGTGATGCCACGAATGAACGGGTTTGAAGTGATCAGAGAATTGCGGGGCGATCGCGCAACTGCCAAATTGCCCGTAGTATTTTGTACTCATAAAAACACCGAGATCGATAAAGCTTGGGGAACCGATTTAGGCGCCGACGCTTACGTTAGCAAACCCTTTGAACCTCAGCAACTGGTCCACATAGTGCAGCGTCTGCTTTCGGCGTAATCCGAATATAAAGTCATCCGCAGCTTTCCAAAAAACCTTATACCGACAAACCCCGTTTTTTTTTAATAAACTGGGTTTTTGAATTACCTAAAAGTTTATATTTAATGATAGAAATCTGCTTATTTGCCCAGCCGGGATTTATTTAAGGGAAACATTTGAGGCGCCCAAAGTTATTCAGAAAAACTCGATCGGCGATCGGCTTTAGGGTCAAAGCAAAATTCTAATTTGTAAGCTACACTATAAACTAAAAATAAGCCATGAAAAGAACGGCTCCCCCGGCTGGGGGGAATCAGACAAGTGGAACAAAGCAATTTCTCCTGTTCGGTCAAGGAGGCAGTCTGTTCGCCATAGACTTAGATGCAGTGCGGGAAGTTCTTTCCCTCAATGAACAACCGATTTCCCTGGTTCCCAACACCCTCCCATTTTTGCTGGGATTAACCAACTTGCGGGGCGAAATCTTAGCAGCAGCAGACTTCGGACTGTTCGTCGGTATTGAGTCGGTTGACATCCACCACCCAAACAGCCGCATCTTAGTTGTAGAAGCCCCCGATCCACGAGACGTGAGATTGTTGTCGAGAATCAGCCTGGGATTAGCCGTCTCCCGCGTCGAAGGAGTTTTACCTCTCAATCCCGATCGCATTGTCTCAGCACTAGATGTGAGTCCCGATCTCGCTCCATTCTTAAAAGGTCTGTACAATTCCGAAGGACGCTTGCTAATGATTGTCGATGTAGAAGCGATCGCCCATTCCGAACGCTGGTAAAAAGCAACCATACAGGTAAGTCTACAACTGCTTTCCATCAATAATTTTAACTAACGATCGCCCGCATCCGATTTGCCCATCCTTAATTTTATGATCAAAATTCTCTATACCTCGATCGCAACGACTTTAACCCTGACGTTGCCTGACTTCTCCCAATCGGTGCTAGCTGGAGCTGCTAATTCCATCATTTGTGTGTGTTACTTTGCCATCGCCTGGATAATCAGCTTAGGTTTGTGGCGAAACCGTCAATTCGGGTTGGACATCTTCGCCACAGCCACAGCAGCCATATTTTGGACCTGCGCTTTCGGCCATAGCGGCCACGCCGCCGAATACCTAGGGCTGCCCCACTCTCCAGTGGCACAAACTGTGTTCGATTGGATCACTGTAATGGCGGCGCTCGTTTTTTTGAGTTTGTCCAACCGCTACGGATTCTTAGTAGGTTCCACCCGCATCCTTAACGCTAAAAAAGAAACAGAACAAGCACTGAGCGAAACTAACCAGCGATTTCACGCAATCTTCGACCAAGCTTTTCAAGCGATCACATTATTGGAGCCAGACGGTACTGTGATCGAAGCAAATCAGACAGCGCTAGAAGTGGGCGATTTCCAAGCATCAGAAGTGCTGGGGCTGAAATTTTGGCTGACACCTTGGTGGGCCTCAACTCCAACCAACCAGCAGCGCCTAAAAACGAACATTAAACAAGTTTCGGCCGGTAATTTTGTCCGGGAAGAATACGAAATCATCGGCCCCAATAACCATGTGACAGTAATGGACGTGTCGTTTAAGCCACTGTTAAATGCAACAGGAGAAATATTTCAAATCCTCGCCGAAGGCCGGGACATTACCCAGCGCAAACAGGCAGAAGCCGCATTGCAGCAGCTAACCGCAGA
Organism: Microcoleus sp. Pol1C5; assembly: GCF_036701115.1. NCBI lineage: Bacteria > Bacillati > Cyanobacteriota > Cyanophyceae > Oscillatoriales > Microcoleaceae > Microcoleus > Microcoleus sp. Pol1C5. The sequence goes on from NZ_JAUBQE010000033.1 coordinate 34,791, forward strand.
ACTAGAGCAGCGAGTGAATGAAAGAACCGAGCAGCTCCTGCAAACTAACGCACAAATGGAACAGGAAATTCGCGATCGCACCGCAGCCCAAGAGCAATTAAAAGCCTCAGAACAATTCTTAAACAACATTCTCAACAGCATCCCCGACCCGATTTATGTCAAAGACCAACAGCATCGCTTGGTAACATTAAATGATGCCTTTTGTCAATCCATAGGTCACAGCCGAGAAGAACTAATTGGCAAATGCTACGACCAGTTTTTGCCCAAAGAGGAAGCACAGAAATATCGAGAAAAAGACGAATTAGTTTTCTTGAAAAATACCAGCAGCGAAATCCAAAAAACCATCACAGACCCAGCAGGAAACACCCGCCTTTTCTCCGCCAAAAAATCTACCTTTGTAGATGCCTGTGGCAGCAAAATCCTTGTCTGCGCTATGACAGAGATCACCAAGCGCGTGCAAATGGAAGAACAACTGCGGCAGACACTGGCAGAAGCAGAAAGCTCCCAAAACTTGCTGCGTACAGTCATTGACGCTACCCCAGACTGCATCTTTGTCAAAGATCGAAACTTGCGCTACACCCTAGTCAATGCAGGTTTCGCCGCCGCCTTCGGCAAAACTCAAGCAGAAATTATTGGCAAAGACGACGCAGAAATCGGCATATCGGTCGATCGAATCTTTGGCAGTTTCCCAGCCGAAACCGATTCCCAGAACCAAATCCAAAACTTCCGGGCCGGCAACCACCTCGCGCCGGGTTCCAACTACTTAGCCACCTTAGCCGACGGCAAAGTACATAGCTTCGACACCCAGAAATTGCCCCTCCAAGATACAGAAGGCAACATTTTAGGAATGCTGTGCTTCGCACGCGACATCACACAGCGCCGCAAATCTGAACAAGAACTATTGCGGTTCAAAGCAATTTTAGAAACCACAACAGACTGGGTAGGCATAGCCGACACCCAACAGCGCACCATTTATCTCAACCGTGCCGCCAGAGAAATACTGAGAGTTGGGGAAAACGCAGATTTAGCCGGATTCAGCATTTCCGACCTGACATCGCCCAAAAGTATCGACACTCTTATCAACGTCGGCATCCCCGCAGCTTGCCGGGACGGGGCGTGGAGCGGCGAGGCAATGTGGCGAACTTTAGACGGCAAAGAAATACCAGTTTCTCAAGTAATTATTGCTCACAAATCCGAGAAGGGAGAAATTGAATTTTTGTCAACGATCGCCCGCAACATTACAGAAAGCAAGCGCACAGAAGAAGCCTTGCAGCAGAACTTGCAAATGCTCGACCTAGCCAGCGACGCCTTGATCGTTCGGGATATTGACGGCACGATTAATTATTGGAGTCAGGGAGCCGAACGGATGTACGGCTGGACAAAAAAAGAAGCCTTGGGGAAACTCACCCATACTCTATTGCACAGCATTTTTTCCCAGCCTTTAGCAGCTATCTGGGCACAGTTAGAAGAGCAGGATTATTGGGAAGGAGAAATAATTCACACCACCAATTCTAACACCAAAATTACCGTGTTCAGCCGCTGGAATTTGCAGCGAGACGAACAGGGAAAACCCAAAGCAATTTTAGAAACTAACAACGATATTACGGAGCGCAAGCAAGCCGAAATCGAAAAGCAAAGATTGATTTCGATAGTAGAAAGCAGCTCGGATTTTATCGGCACGGCAACGATGGAGGGAGAGGCAACATACCTGAATCCCGCTGGAATGAAATTAGTAGGATTGCCAAATATTGAAGAAGTCAAAAATAAAAGTGTTTATGAGTTCTTCTGTGCAGAAGATGTTAAGTTTTTCCAAGAAGAAATCCTGCCGCCTACTGTGCGAGACGGTTTTTGGCAGGGTGAATTCCGCTTGAGAAACTTTCAAACCGGCGAAAACATTCCGGTTGACTTCACCATATTTACCGTCAAAAACCCAGAAACCGGCGAGCCTATTGGGTTGGCAACAGTTACTCGCGACATCAGCGATCGCAAACGTGCAGAAGAGATGCTGCGCGATCGCGAAAGACTATTCCGAGCCATTTTCGACCAATCGTTCCAATTCATAGGTCTGCTCAAACCGGACGGCACCGTTTTGGAAGCCAACCAAACAGCCCTGGCCGCCGCAGGCCTGCGGAGCGAAGAAATAATAGGCACTCCGTTTTCCGAAACCCTGTGGTGGCAGATTTCGCCGGAAACCAAGCAACAGATACAAGAAGCGATCGTCTCTGCTGCCGCCGGCAAGGTAGTCCGTTACGAAGTGGATGTGCTAGTTGCCAACGGTGCAGTGGCGACCGTTGACTTCTCCATCAAACCCATCACAGACGACAGTGGCAAAGTCTTGATGCTAATTCCAGAAGGCCGTGACATCAGCGATCGCAAAGCCTTAGAACGAGAATTAGTTTTGCGTCAAACCCGCTTTGACGCCTTTTTCAAAGCCGCCCCGGCCTCAATGTTTATTTTTGACGAGCAGTTGCGCTTCGTTCAAGTTAACGAGAAATTAGTGGAAACCATCGGCGCCTCAGTTGCCGAATACCTCGGCAAGACGGTGAGGGAAGTTGTACCCGAAATGCTCGAGACCCTACAGCCGATGTTGGAGCAAGTTCTTGTCACCAACCAACCGTTTTTAAACATTGAGCTGTCGGGTACAACTCTCAAGCAACCGGGCATCATGCGAGATTGGCTGGCGTCATACTTTCCTTTGCCCGGATCTGACGGCAAACCTATCGGTGTCGGCGGTGTGGCGATCGAAATTACCGATCGCAAAAAAGCAGAAGCAGAGCGCGATCGATTTTTTACCCTTTCCCTAGACTTGATTTGTATTATAGATTTTGAAGGAAAATTCAAGCGCATCAATCCCTCTTGGGAAAACACGCTCGGCTACAAGGCGCATGAACTCGAAAACAACTATTATATCGATTTAGTCCATCCAGACGATCGCGAATCTACCCTAGAACAAGCGGCCAAAGTAGCCAGTGGCTCCGAATTAAAGTCTTATGAAAATCGCTACCGTTGCCAAGACGGTTCCTACAAGTGGCTGTCGTGGAAAGTGCGACCTGAAACCGAACAACAGCTCATGTATGCAGTCGCTCGCGACGTTACCGAAAGCAAACAGGCGATGGTGCAATTAGAAATAACAACAGCCCAATTAGCGAGTTCCGAAGACCAATTTCGCCAGCAAAGCAATCTCTTGCAACTGCTAATAAACAGCATTGGCGACGGCATAATTGCTGCCGACGAAAATAGCAATTTTATTTTGTTCAACCCCGCCGCCGAAGATATGTTTGGCATGGGTGCGACAGATTCTATTCTCAACGAATGGTCGGCAAAATACGGTTTATTCTTGCCCGATACCGTAACTCCCTATCCCCCAGCCGAAATACCTTTAGCGCGCACGGTTCGAGGAGAAGTAGTTGACGACGTAGACCTTTTCACCCGCCACCCAGGCAAGCCTGACGGTCTTTGGGTGAAAGTTAACGGCCGGCCGCTCAAAGACGAAACGGGGGCCCTTAAAGGCGGCGTAGTCGTTTGCCGCAACGTCACCGAACAAAGAGTATCCCAGCAGCGAATGCAGCAGTTAGCCGAGGCACAGGAACGCTTGCTGCAAGAACTCAAAACTCGGCAGAATGCTCTCGACGAATCGGCGATCGTCAGCGAAACTGATGTCCAAGGCATGATTACTTACGTCAACGACAGATTCATTGAAATCTCCGGTTACAGTATGGGAGAACTCCTGCACCGCAACCACCGCCTCGTCAATTCCGGTTACCATCCCAAATCATTTTTTGAAGAAATGTGGGTGACACTTTCTCGCGGTTTGGTGTGGAAAGGGGAAATCAAAAACCGACGCAAAGATGGCTCGTTTTACTGGGTAGATTCGACGATCTCCCCCATTTTTGATACCAGTGGCACCATAGTCAAATATATCGCCATTCGCTTTGACATCACTGAGCGCAAAGAGGCAGAAGAACGACTAGGAAAATTGGCAGCAGAACGTAAAGCTGAAGCTGATTCTTTGACGCAGCAAGTCCTTAAATTGTTGGGAGAAATTAAAGGCGCTGCTCAAGGCGACTTGACCGTCAGGGCGGAAGTGACTAACGATGTTTTAGGTGCTGTCGCCGACTCTTTCAACTTCTTAATCGGTTCTCTGCGGAAAGTGGTAACGGGAATTCAAACTTTAGCCGAACAGGTAACATCTGCCACCGGCGAGTCGATTAACAATACCAGTCAACTCACGCAACAGGCGGAAATTCAAGCAGCAAAAATATCTGCCATCATGCGCGAAATTGAGCGGATTGTGAATTCGATCCGCGACGTGCGAGATGTTTCGGTGCGCGCCGAAACAGTCGCCCAGCAGTCTTCTCACACGGCTGAAGTCGGCGGTATGGCGGTCGATCGAGCTGTCGAAGGTATTAACGGGCTCCGGTTGACGATCGCCTCTACCTCGAAAATGATGAAGCGTTTGGGCGAATCTTCCCAGCAAATAGGTAAAATTGTGACTTCGATTTCTCAACTTGCTTCGCAAACTAATTTATTAGCTCTGAATGCTACTATTGAGGCGGCGCGAGCCGGCGAACAAGGTTTAGGCTTTGCAGTTGTTGCCGAAGAAGTGCGGAAATTAGCTGAAAGATCCGCCGGCGCTACTGAGGAAATCTCGGAAATTGTCGGTACAATCCAAGAAGAAATCAGCCGCGTGATGAAGGCAATGGAATCCGGGACGCTGGAGGTAGTGGAAGGCACTAAGCTGGCAAGCGAAGCTAAGACTCACCTCAATGCCATTATCGAAGTTAGTCGAGAAATGAATGCTTTGGTGCAGAATATTACTATTGCATCTGCCAAGCAAACTGTTTCGGCTGAGGGAATTGCTAACAGTATGCAGCAAGTCAACGAGATTGCTAATACGACCGCACAAAAAGGTGCGGATGTCAAAGCATCTTTGGACGAGTTGTCTGGTTCTCTGGGCCAATTGCAAAAGTCGGTGGCGAATTTCCGCAGTTAGTTCAGTTGACAGTTGTCAGTTGTCAGTTGACAGTTGTCAGTTGTCAGTTGTCAGTTGACAGTTGTCAGATTAGATAATTAGGCGATTGAAATTGCTACTAAACAAACGAAGTCCGCTGCTAGCGGACTAAGAATGCCGGATTTATTATTGATAATCGTAAACCCGCCCCTAAAATAATTACAGTCAATTAACCTGACATCATATAAAAAAAACTGCCAAGAGACAACAGTCAACAGACAACAGACTAATATGAATGATGACGATTTAAACGAATTAATAGATGCTTTTACCGCAGAATGCGAAGAGTTTCTCCAGTTAATGGAGACGAACCTACTGGCGATGGAAACTGCGGGTTTGAAAGAGCGACAAGCGGCAGTTAAAGAAATGTTTCGGGCGGCTCACTCGATTAAAGGTGCGGGTTCGATGTTGGGCTTTCAAAACGTGTCTGTGGCAGCTCACACGCTGGAGGACTGTTTTGTCATTTTGCGCGATCGCACAGACTTGTCAGCCCTGGAACCGACTACTGTGAGTGTTTTGCTGCAGGGGGTGGATGCGCTCAAAAAGATTACGATCGAATCAGTTCAACACTCCGATGTCACAACTCCGGATCAAACGGAAAACTTGGAGGCGATCGCCCAAATTTTCGCTCAGTTCCAGGCCCAGTATGGCAAGTCAGAACCGTCGCCAGTCCCAGCAGCCAGTCAATCGCCCGCCCCGGAAACCCTGAAACTCATTTTTGAACATGAAGTGCCGCCACTCTTCAATCGCTTAGAAACCGAACTTTCCCAAGCTTCCGAGGCAGATTTGGCAAAAAGCGTCACCGCCCTCAACCAGGTTTACTACCAGCTTTCCGGTTTGGCTGGAATGCTGCTATTGCCGGAATTTGGGAAAGTCGCCGCAGCCATCAGAGATTTGATCGACTCTCCCGACTTGACTCTACAACGGTTGCAATCCGAGGGTTGGACGATCGCCCAAAACTTGCAAACCGCACGCCAACAAATACTGGAAGGAAGGGCGATCGACATCCCCGACATTTCCCCCTCCGCGACTCCCGCCGACTCCCCCCCACTCTCCGACTCCCCGACATCCCCGGAAATCTCCCCCTCCCCCTCCGTCTCCCTCCCCGACTCTCCGTCTCCCTCCCCGACTCTCCCCGACTCCCCGACTCTCACAGTTTCCAACCCGCAAAGACCGACCATCCGGGTAGACTTGGAACGCTTGACAGAATTAGTGAATCTAGTCGGAGAATTAGTCATCAACCGTACAAATTTAGAACTTCAAGAATCCGAACTGCGTGGCGAAGTCAAGCGCATCCGCCGCAATATCGTAGATTTAAACCAATTCGGCGGTCAGTTGCGAGAAGAATACGACAGACTGAGTTTTGCAGAGTGGAGAGGGGGAAACGGGAACTCTGGATTGGGAAAACTTGCAGCAGCAGAAACAGAATTCCCCATGATTGCTAACGGCAAATCCTCTCCGGTTCATGCTCACTTCGATATCTTAGAGATGGATCGTTATACAGAGTTCCACTCGACAGCCGCCGAAGTCATCGAAACTGCCCAAGCAATTTCTCACTCCGCCACCAAATTAGACACCTTAGCCATGAAATTCGAGCGCAGTACCGACCAACTGCGCCGCATTACCGAACAACTACGCAGCCGCGTCATGCAGTTGCGAGTCGTGAGTTTCAGTCGCGCCGTCGATCACTTGCCCCGAGCGCTCCGGGAAATGTGCCTCACATACGATAAAGATGTCAACCTGCTGCTAGTGGGAAGAGACACCAAAATTGACGAAAGTTTACTCGACGCTTTGCGCGACCCCTTAATACACTTAGTAAGAAACGCTTTCGACCACGGCATCGAAATGCCCGAAGTTCGGAAAGCAAGTGGCAAGCCCGCCAGCGGTCAAATTGAAATAGAAGCCCGCCACCAAGGCGGCCAAACTATTATTACTGTCGCCGATGACGGCAAAGGCATTGACCCGGAAATCATTCGCCGTAAAGTTGTCACAAAGGGTTTGGCTACGGAGGAACAAGCTCAAGAATTTTCCATTGCCGAACTCTACGATTTTCTGTTTTGGCCGGGTTTCAGCACTACAGAAGGCGTCAGCGACCTTTCGGGGCGGGGAGTCGGACTCGACGTGGTGCGAACAAATTTGCGGACTGTGCGGGGAACTGTCAAGGTAGACTCTCGCCTGGGAAAAGGTACGAGTTTTATCATTAAACTGCCGCTGCTGCTGTCGATTACTGATGCACTGATGGTGAAGACAGATCACAATAAAATAGCAGTGCCACTGGATGCAGTCGAGGAAATTCTCCACATTAAAGCCTCGGAAGTTCACATTGCCGGCAATCAGCCGATGCTGTGGTGGCGGGAGGAATTTATTCGTTTGGTGAGGATGCAAGATTTGCTCGAATACAGCGTCGTCGCGCCGGATGCCCCCTCTCCTGACCCTTTGACCCAAGACGAAATTCCTGTCCTGGTTTTGGCTTCTACCGAAGGAATGCTGGCGGTGGCCGTGGAACGGCTGATCGGTCAGCAGGAAATTGTGGTTAAACCTTTGCCACCGCCTCTATCCAAGCCTCGCGGGGTTTTGGGGACTACGATTTTGGGGGACGGGCGCGTGGTGAATATTCTGGATGTGGATGATTTGGTCGGTCAACCTGTCATAAATAGTTCGATCGCCGCTGTCTCCGGTAAAGTGCAGGAGATAACGCCGAGTTCGAGTAAGTCACCGCAGATTTTGGTAGTGGATGATTCCTATACAATTCGCCAGTTGCTGTCTATGACGCTGACTCGTGCTCGCTACCGGGTGGTACAGGCTAAAGACGGTGTGGATGCCCTGGAAAAGTTGCAAAATGGTCTTGATTGCAGTTTGGCGATCGTCGATATTGAAATGCCTCGGATGGATGGATTTGAATTGTTGCGATCTATCAGATCGACCCAGCGGTTTGCTAAGATTCCCGTAGCCATGCTGACATCCCGTAGCGGGGAAAAACATCGGCAAATGGCAATGGAATTAGGCGCAAATCAATACTTCACTAAACCTTACAGTGAAGCCCAACTTTTACAAGCCATCCCCAAATTAATCCACCAATCAATAATTTAATCCACATTCTCAAATTTTCACTCAAATAATCCCTAGTCTCAAACAAAGCTTAGGCAAAAAATAATTTAACACGCAAATTATAGTGGGAATATACGCAGCAGACGCACCTACTAAAATCCAAGAACTTTCTATTTCCCAGCAAATGATTTTCAATCTTCACCCAAATAATTATTCAATCTAAAATCTAAACTCTAAAATATAAAACCCCATGACTCACGCCAATTACAACCGCAGATTTCGGAGCAATAAACAAGCGACTGTTAGAGTTGCCCCTAAAAAAATTGTTTCCTTTGAACTAGGGAATATTTACTATGCTGTTCCTATTGAACGAGTGGAGCGCATTGTTAAAAACTTTAATGCCTACGGCACTTTACCTAGCGGGAATAGTTTATTGCGGCATCAAGAAGAACTGATTACCATAATTAATTTATCCACAATATTTCCCAGCAGTCCGAGCCTTGCTGAGTGCAAATACCTGATTATTTGTACCTTAAATAAAAGGGATCGGTTAGGGATTCCCCTTCCTGATATGCCAAAAATTTTGGAAATTACCGAAGAAAGCTTCTGCGAGATTCCCGAATTGTACCGTCAACAGCAACTGCCTTCGGTAATAGAAAAGTTAATTCGCGCACCTGATGGTTCCGAAGTTTTTTATCTGAATTTTGATTTATTTAGCGAAATGTAGGGTGTTCACTTTTCGAGGTATTATACCATATAAATGGTATTTATGCAAACAAAAACTTATTGATTTATGAAAAAACTCACAATCATGTCGATCGCCCTACTAATTTTTGCAGCAACTCTCGAACTGCCGAAGGTGGGGCTACAACTAAGTGCGATCGGGCAAATAGAAACACCCCAACCAATCCAAACACCCCAACCAATCCCAACACCCCAACCAATCCCAACACCCCAATCAATCCCAACACCCCAACCAATCCCAACACCCCAACCACAAACACCCCAACCAATCCAAACACCCCAACAAATCCAAACACCCCCAATACAAACACCCCAACCAAAACCAGCCGACCCCAAAAACCTCGGCTACGTCTCCCCAGAATTTGCCGAAAATTTCTCCCAGCAACAAATCGACGAAATCAACGCCAACGTCGAAACGTTGCTGCTAACTCAAAGCTGCTCCCGCTGCGACCTCCGAGCCGTAAAATTAGTTAACATTAACTTAAAAAATCCCATCCTTACAGGAGCAGATTTATCCGATGCCAACCTCAGCGGTAGTCGCTTCGAGATCTCAGATTTTGTCAACACCAATCTAGCTCGCACAAACTTAAGCGGAGCCGAATTAGTAGGAGCGAGAATCAGCAACGCTAACCTCAGAAAAGCTAACTTGACAAAGACAAATCTAGACGGTGCAGACCTGCGATTTTCCGACTTGAGAGATGCCAATCTTTCCGATGCCAACCTCCGCAATGCTAATATAGATGGCGCTAGTATCGATCGAGCAAGTATGGCCGGCACAACAATGCCCGACGGTCGAAAAAATCAATAATACAGCGTCGTTTCGTAGGCGATTGAAATCGATTCTTATCAAACAAAGTCCGGATGGTGCGCGGACTGAATACAATTGAGTAAGGTGCGCAGTGCGCACCCTACTAATGACTAATGACTAATGACTAATGACTGCTGACTCAAACAGCCAAAAACCTCTGAATCACCTCATCACTTAACTCGCTAGTGCTTCCAGAAGCCACAATCCCGCCTTTTTGCATAGCATAATACCAGTCAGCTTGCCGCACAAAATGCAAATGTTGCTCCACCAACAAAACAGAAATTCCCCTAGTTGCAACCACACGGCGCACCGCAGCTTCAATATCTAAAATAATGGATGGTTGAATCCCCTCCGTAGGCTCATCCAAAACCAGCAACTGCGGCTCACCCATCAAAGCCCTAGCAATAGCTAACTGCTGCTGCTGTCCCCCGCTCAAATCGCCTCCGAGGCGATCGAGCATAGTTTTCAAAACCGGAAATAACTCATAAATTTCATCAGGAACTTCAGGATTTTTGATTTTGGTTGGTTTCGCTTCCAAACCTAACAATAAATTTTCTTTCACCGTCAAACGTGGAATGATTTCGCGCCCTTGAGGCACATAACCAATACCTAATCTAGCCCGCTGGTGAGTCAACTTAGAAGCAATAGATTCTCCGCCAAAAGCAATAGTGCCGCTGCGCGGTTGCAGCAACCCCATAATCGTTTTTAGCATAGTAGTTTTGCCCACACCATTGCGGCCGATTAAGCAAACCATTTGCCCCGCCATGACGCTTAAATCGACATCGCGCAAAATGTGACTTTCGCCGTAATAAACATTCAAATTAGAGACTTGTAGCATAGTTTTTAATTGGTAAGTGGGCATGGGAATTGGTAGCAACTAACAAATAACTTCTTCCTTTTTCCTTCTTCCTTCTTCCTTTTTCCTTCTTCTTACTCTTCCTTTTTCCTTCTTCCTTCTTCTTACTCTTCCGGTTTTCCCAAATATACCTCAATTACCCGATCGTCATTTTGCACCTCATCCATAGTCCCCTCGCACAAAACCGCACCCTGATGCAACACCGTAACCTGCCGCGCAATTTGCCGCACAAACTCCATATCGTGTTCAATTACCAACACCGAATGACTTTCCGCCAGCGAAATTAGCAACTCACCAGTTAACATCGTTTCCTCATCCGTCAAACCCGCCACAGGTTCATCTACCAACAACAAATCAGGAGATTGAGCCACCAACATTCCAATTTCCAACCATTGCTTTTCCCCGTGAGAAAGCAAACCAGCCGAAATATCAGCTTTAGCAACTAAACCAATTGTTTCTAACAAACCGGAAACCGTGCGTTTTTCAGCAGCAGAAGCAGGCTTGAACAAAGTAGAAAAAACATTTTTATGGCGGCTGCAAGACAATTCCAAATTTTCGCGTGGCGTTAAATTCAAGTAAACTCGCGGCGTCTGAAACTTGCGACCAATTCCCAAGCGCGAAATCCTATCTTCGGACAACTTGCGTAAATTCTGTCCCTTAAATAACACCCGGCCCTCTGTCGGCTGCACTTTCCCGGTAATCGAATCGAGAAAAGTTGTTTTGCCCGCACCATTGGGCCCAATAATAACTCGTAGTTCGCCCGCATCCATGCTGAAATTTAAACCGTTAATGGCTTTAAAACCATCAAAACTAACAGTCAAGTTTTCTATTTCTAATACTTTGCCATTCATAGCTGATTTTTCCAGGTAGGGTGCGTCAGTTAACAGTCTCTGGGTAAGGCGGAAAATCTGCTGGCTGACGCACCTGACAGCGCTGATTTTCTGTGAGAAGGTGCGTCAGTTAACAGTCTCTGGGTAAGCCGGAAAATCTGCTGGCTGACGCACCCTACACAAGCACATAAATGGTTATTTTACTCTCAACTAAAACTGCTAGAACTGCTCGAAATAGGAGGTGGAGCAGCAGCTAAAATCCGTTCAGCTAACTTCGAGAGTGGCAAACTTTGCACATATACTTTTCCCGGCCCAGTCATCTTTGCCAAAAACAAGCCTTCACCTCCAAACAAAGCATTCTTAAACCCGCCAACAAACTGAATATCGTAATCTACACTCGCTGCAAAAGCTACTAAACAGCCGGTGTCTACTCGCAACACTTCGCCAACTCCTAAATTTTTCTCAACTATTGTTCCTCCCGCATGAACAAAAGCTAGCCCGTCACCCTGCAATTTTTGCAGAATAAAACCTTCTCCGCCAAAGAAACCGGCACCGAGTCGCTTGGTGAATGCTACCTCAATTTCAATGCCGTTGGCTGCACAGAGAAAAGAGTCTTTTTGGCACAAAAATTTACCGCCAAGTTTGCCTAAATCTAGGGGAATTACTTTACCCGGATAGGGGGCGGCAAAAGCGACGCGGGCCTTGCGATTTCCGGCGTTGACAAAGGTGGTAATGAAAAAACCAGCTCCTGTCAGCATCCGTTTGAAACCTTGAAATAAGCCGCCGCCTGTGGATGTTTGCATTTGGATGTCGCCTTCCATGTATGTCATGGTTCCAGCTTCAGCCCTGACGCCTTCTTTGGGGTCGAGTTCAATCTCGATGAGTTGCAAATCGTCGCCGTAAATTTTGTAGTCAATAATATCTGCCATATGTTGCCCCTCAAGTTAAAGAACGAAGCTACTTGCTACGGATATCTAAGTAGGTGGACATATATATTACGTTTCCTCAGACAGAAAGAAACGCAGCGTTTGCCAAGTCTATGACGATTGCTTTGTTTGTCTGTTGCAGGTGACATTTATTTATTTCAGCCTACTTATAAATTACACGATCTTTTTGCACTCAATGTTCAAGTTCTTCTTTTTCGAGCTGCACTTGGGGGTCTTGTTCCAGGCTGGGGTAAGTAGATACGTACTTAGGTTTTCTGAACAGGGCGCGGATTTGGTCGAAACTTTGATCTTGCAGCCATCCGACTATGCCGTCGGGCAGGACGGTTACTACTATTAAGAATAGCGCGCCTTGGAAAAATAGCCACACTTCTGGAAATTGTTCGCTCAAGAAACTCTTGCCAAAGTTGACTAGCAGCGCTCCTAATATTGCTCCAGATAATGTGGCGCGACCTCCCACCGCGACCCAGATTACCATTTCAATTGAAAAGGCAATATCCATTGCTTTTGGCGAAATAATTCCGGTTTGTACGGTAAATAATGCGCCTGCAATCCCGGCTAAACCGGCGGAAATTGCAAAGACTAAAACTTTGTAGCCTGTGGGATTGTAACCTGAGAAACGCAGGCGCACTTCGTCGTCGCGAATGGCTACTAGCAGTCGGCCGAAACGCCCGCTGGTCAACCATCGACACAGGGCGTAAGTTGCTGCTAAAAATAGTATGGTGAGAATGTAGAAAATATATTGAGTATCTCGGTCATTGACTGTGGCTCCGAACAAGGTTTTAAAGTCGGTGAGTCCATTAGTGCCGTTAATCAGTTTTTGCTGACCGTTAAAGAAGTTGAAAAATACAATGGTTGCTGCTTGGGTGAGAATTGAAAAGTAAACGCCTCGAATTCGATTGCGGAATACTAAATAACCTAAAAGTGCGCCCAAGATGGCGGGGATGAGAACTACTGCTAATGCTGAGAAAGGAAATGAATAAAATGGTTGCCAAAACCAGGGGAGTTCGGTAACGCCGTAGAGGTTCATAAATTCTGGCAATTGACTGCTGGCGGTTGGGGGAATTTGCAATTTTAGGTGCATGGCGAAAGCGTAACCGCCGATCGCAAAAAACACCCCATGCCCTAAACTGAGCAAACCCGTGTATCCCCAAATCAAGTCTATGCCGAGGGCGGCAATTGCTAGTGCTAAAAATCGCCCCAATTGATTGAGCCGAACGTCGGGGAGTATTCCTGGGATGAGCAATATGAATGTGAGGGCGATCGCGCTGACAATTGCCGCTTCTTTTAGCCAGGGTTTTTGATGTTTGTTCTGCATTTTTCGGTACACTCGCAGTTGTAATTTTTAATTTTCTACCGTCCGCCCTTTTTGCGGGAAAATCCCTCCCGGCTTCACTTGCAGAAAAGCCATAATTAAGGCGAATACCATTACTTTTGCCATGCTGGTTGTGGCGAAAAATGTGAAGAAGTCGGCTAAAGGCTTGACAGGAGCGAACATTATTGCTAAGGTTCCCGAACCGATCAGGTAATTTGCAGTGCCGATCGCGATCGCAGCAACTACACTCCCCACAATCTTGCCGACACCGCCCACAACCACCACCATAAAGGTATCGACTATATAATTTTGTCCCGTATTTGACCCTACCGAACCGATCAAACTAATTGCGCACCCAGCCACACCTGCCAACCCCGAACCCAAAGCAAAAGTCAGTGCGTCTACTTGTTCGGTAGGAATTCCCAAACACGCACTCATGCTGCGATTTTGCGTCACGGATCTAATCCGCAATCCCCACACAGACTTTTGCAAAAATAGGTAAATTCCTGCCAAACAAATTCCGGTAAGGACAATAATAAAAATTCGGGCGTAGGGCAACTGAAAATTGCCCAGCGGTATGCCGCCCCGCAACCATTGCGGTGCAGTTACGTCCACATTTTGAGCGCCAAACCAAGGTTGAGTTACTGCCAGTTTGTAAGTTTGCCCTACAAAGGCGCTCACAGCCCAGGAAATAGCCAAAGATAAAGGCAAAATTATGGCGATAATTTTGCTGCGAATGCGATCGAAATCCATGCGAGATTTCAGCACCCGCAAACCGCCAAAAAACAGCAAACAAAACACCGCAATCCCAATTACCAGCACCCAACTAACGCTGCGGACAAACTGCTGCAAAATTAAACTTACACCCCAAGTTGCTAGCAAAGTTTCTAGCGGCCGCCCGTAAAGATAGCGAATCACTCCGCGTTCGAGAATTAATCCTACCAAGGCAGCTACTAAAAAAGCTAGGGGAATTGCAAATAAAATATAGGTTTCAAAAGCAAACCCTCCGATACCTTTGAAGACATTTTGCACCACGAAAGTTGTATAAGCCCCCAGCATCATCAACTCGCCATGAGCCATATTAATCACGCCCATTAGCCCGAAAATAATCGCTAGTCCCAGGGCTGCAATTAGTAAAACAGCGCCGATGCTAATACCGTTAAATAAACCATCTAATATCGCCAATTTTGTTACTCCTGCATCAAGTCTGTTAACTTTGTTCGCGGATAATTAGGGGCGGATTTTACCACGTTGGTGTCAACTTAAGCGTCGAGTTTTTCTATAAATTATGCTTAGAGTGAGTATCTCGATACCCCTAAGTCTCCTTTAATCAGGGGGAATTTGAAGGCTCCAGTTCCCCTTGATTAAGGCGGAATTTGAAGAGTCCCGTTCTCCCTGATTAAGGGGAGTAGGGGGTGACGCAAGACCGCTTTTGTCCCCCCCCTATTAATGGTGGCTAGGGGGGATCGAACGATACGTTGCCACCGTTAAAAAAATGGTATTACCTACTTATCAAGCTTTGAATTTTCCACCTTTTGCCGGGTCTGACCAATCGCAAGCAAAGCCTTTGGTTTCCGCGACAAACTGATTCCAAGGCACCGGCTTCACTGCTGCTGGTGTAGCAAAAGCGATGTTAAATAAACCGTCTTCTCTCACTTCGCCCAACCGTACAATTTTAGAAAGGTGATGGTTAACATCCATCGTTACTGTGCCCCCTGGCGCGTCAAAGGTTTGACCCAAAGCTGCTGCCCGCACTTTTTCTAAATCGTCGGCTGTCCCTGCTTTTTCGACGGCTTGCTTCCACAGGTAAACCATGATGTAAGCTGCTTCCATCGGGTCGTTAGTCACTCTATCGTTGCCGTATTTGGCTTTGAAAGCTTGCACAAATTTTGTATTAGTCGGAGATTCGACAGTCATGAAGTAATTCCAGGCGGCGTAATGGCCTTTAAGGTATTCTACGCCGATCGCCTTTACTTCTTCTTCCGCAATACTGACAGACATTGACGGATATTTGTCCGGGCCCAAACCTGCACCCTGCAACTGTTTGAAAAATGCTACGTTGCTGTCGCCGTTGAGGGAATTGAAAATGACGCCCCCGTCTGGCAAAGCTGCCTTAATTTTAGTAATAATTGGCGTAACTTCTGTCCCGCCCAAAGGAATGTAATCTTCACCAACTAATTCGCCACCTTTGGCTGCTAGCTGGGCTTTGATAATGGTATTTGCCGTGCGGGGAAAAACGTAGTCTGACCCGACTAAGAAGAATTTTTTGCCTTTATTTTCTAGCAGCCAGTCAACTGCTGGTTCGATTTGCTGGTTTGGTGCCGCGCCGGTGTAAAAGATATTTTTGGAACACTCTTGACCCTCGTATTGTACGGGATACCAGAGCATATGATTTTTTTCTTCAAATACCGGCAATACTGCTTTGCGGCTGGCGGATGTCCAGCAGCCGAAGACGGTGACAACTTTATCTTGGTCGATCAATTTTTTGGCTTTTTCGGCAAAAGTCGGCCAGTCTGAGTTGCCATCTTCTATTACTGCTTCGATTTGTTTGCCGAGGACACCGCCAGCTTTATTAATTTCATCGATCGCTAATTGTTCGGCATCGACCACGCTTTTTTCGCTGATTGACATCGTGCCGCTCAAGGAATGCAAAATTCCTACTTTGATCGTGTTTCCGCCTCCGGCTGCTGCTGGTGTAGTTCCTGTTGATGTGGGAGAAGCTGCTGGAGTTGCTGTTGGAGTGGGAGTTCTACAAGCTTTGAGAAATAAACTGGATGTCAGGGTAGCAGAACTGTATAAAAGAAATTTCCGCCGATCGAATCGCTTTGTCATTTTTTCTGGTTACTCTTGAATAGATGAGTCAGATGATTGAGAATAATAACACATAGCGACTTGATATTAAGACTCCCTTAATAAGATAGTTGTATTTTTGGATACAAAATTTATTATTAAGTAAATTAATGTTTAAGGAGAATTTGTAACAATTTACAGTACAGTCTCTCAAAAGGGGTGGCATTGCACTGCGCTTTGAGTACGATCGGACTTGTGTAAATCACCCTAATTGTCGAATAACAAATTATTTGTCGCTTGAACAAATTAATGTCGTATGACTACGATGAGCTGAAGTCCTTGCTATCTAAGGATTAGAGCAGCTTTTCTCACACCGAAATTACAGCAGTCACTTGAACACGCTCGTTATTTAAACTTTTGACAACTTCTGTGTCGCTTCTTAAAAAACGGGACTTGCAAAAATTACGGCAGCGTCTAACAAATTAAGCTTGATTTTTTGAAAAAACAGCTTAAAATGTTGATTAGACAATCAAAGTCCTTTTCAGACGTGCTGGTAATAGGAGATTGTACTCGATCGATCTCCGTTGAGGCGATCGCTCCCTTCAAAGCCATTGCAGGAAAGCCAGACGCTTTTTCTTTGGCGCGAGCACCCTCGATCAAATCTCCGAAAGCATCCCGATAACCTACCTCCCACCGTAGAATTCTTCTAAGTTTTGGCGTTCCCAGGGCTGCAACTCTCAACGCCCATCACATTTGCATTTGCCTCAACGTTTTAAATTATTCCGGCTATCGAGACTGTCGCCCCGATTGTATTCAAGCCATACAACAAGTATTGCGGTTAGAGACAAGACAAGGAAGAGAAGGCGAAGCAATTTCTATCTCAACACCGCTGATTGAGCTAAACAAGACAGAAATCATTAAATTAGGCAATAATTGGAGAGTGCCTTCGGAAAAAACTTAGTCTTATGACACCGACGGTGAGGTTGCTTGTGGCGTTTGCGATTCCTGTCACTTACCACGGGCAGCGTTTAAGCAGTTAGGTTTACAATATCCGCTGCCTTACGCTGCTAACCCAAACACCGATCAAAAATTTTCTTAAAGATTTTTCCGCACAGGAGTTTAACCAATGGATAATCTCTTTTAATGAAAGCTTATTCCAAATAGCTTATAATAGTTAGGAAATTTTCAACTGCCACTAAAATTTCTAAAAATTATGAAGCGGCGGCCTTTTGTTGGGTTATCCCTATTGTTTGTAGCAAGCTGTTCTACAACAGTCAATCAATCTAATCGCAGTTCTTCCAATTTAGCCGTAAGTGAACCAGAGACCCTTGAATTTGCCGTAACTGATATTCAGGGAGCAGAAGATTTGCAGCAAAATTATCAAACATTTCGGACTGTTCTTGGGGAAGTTTTGGAGAAAAAAATTGAATTGTTCCCAGTAGATAACTATATAGCAGCAGCCGTAGCTCTCCAGTCGGGTCAGCTAAAATTAGCTCTAACAGGGCCATCTGAATATGTGATTATGCGGGCCCGGACAAATGCTGTTCCAATCATTGCCATCACGCGCCCCAACTATCACTCGCTTATTCTTGTTCCTGCAAATAGCGAGATTAAGTCCCTAGCACAGTTGAAAGGTAAAACAATAGGTATGTGGGAAGTAGGTGCAACTGGCGGTCATCTAGGCCCGATTAAAATTCTCATGGATGCTGGCTTAAATCCCCAATCCGACTTCCAAATCTCAATGTTGGGAAAAAAGGGTTTGGAAGCTATTAAAAAACAACAAGTAGATGCATTAGGAATTGGTTGGAATAGATACAAAGATCTGCTAAAAATAGACGGTTTATCGACCAATGATTTTCGGATTATTGCCACAGGGCTACCCTTACCTAGTGATTTGTTTGTTGCTAGTAGCAACCTACCTAATACTCTTGTGGAAAAAATACGCACTCGCTTGGTAGAAAATCAAGACAAGCTAATTGAAGCCATTTTACTTGGGGAAGCTAATGATAAGTATCAAGGAGCTAAACTGGTGCCAGCAAACGACAGTGATTATAACATGATTCGTGAAGCTTATAAAGCCATTGGTCAGGGTAATGTCTTGTAAGATTGAATTTTATTTAATACCGAATTTGTAGTACATCTTTAGTCCTTAATCCCTAAACTATAGGGAATATAGCCCCTACTACGAATAAAAGACTTTATTTATGTGCATTTACTAATAAAATTTTAAAAATTTAGCTCAGGTTGCTAGTATGCAAAAATTTGAACAGCGAGAAAATGGCGCGGTAAAATTCCCCAATCTTACCCTAAATAGACGGAAAAATAAAGCCGCTGTCACAGAAGGCGATACGGAAGGCGATCGCGATCTCAAAACTTCTGTCCAAAAAACTCCCTTGACTGGTATTAACCGCTTCATTTCTGGCTTAAGCATTGCCCAAAAAATTACTTATGGCTACTCGCTAGCAATTGGAATAGCCGTACTAGGAACCACAGGGGGAATGCTCTGTGGAGACTATTACCAAAAGCAAGCTTTCCAAGCTCTAACCTTCGCTGATGAGCAACAACATTTGCTCAGCAATTTAGAATATTCCGTGCAAGCACTGCAGTCACATCCCAAACGCTTAATCTCAGTTTTGGGAGATTCAATCTGGTTTGAATATGAAACTGCTAAGTTCTTAAAAGATGTGGATCTAGTCAAAAAAAATATTGCAGAACTAGCTTTTTTTACAGAAGAACATTCCACAGAATTAGCAGTTAATTCTTCTGAATTAAAGGAACTGTTAAACGGTTACACAACTGCGACAGATTCGTATTCTCAATTGCTCAAATCTTTTTGGCAAAAAATAGCTTTTTCCTCACTAAAACCAGAGGAAGTTAAAGATGCACAGCAGCAAGTATTGGATTTAATTAGAGGGGATAAAGCAGTTAAGCTCGATGTGAAGTTTGAGCGGCTGTCAGAGAGTTTGAGCTTGATGACACAAGTAGCTAAGGCACAGCAGGGACAAGCTTACATTAATTTTAATAGAGCTGAGGAATTGCGAGTGCAAATCATCGTAGGGAGTATGTTAGTGTCAGCCGCGATCGCTATTTTTCTAGCCATCTGTACCAGCCGCGCGATCGCCCTTCCTCTCCAAGCGGTAACCACGGTAGCTAAAACTATTACTCAACAAGCAAATTTTGATTTGCAAGTACCTGTCACCACAGAAGATGAAGTGGGCACCTTAGCCAAATCCATCAATCAATTAGTTGAATGGGTAGCAGAATACACCCATGAATTAGAACAGGCTCGCCAAACTTTAGAAGATCGAGTAGAACAAAGAACAGAAGAACTTACAGCAGCCCTTCACGAACTCAAACACACCCAAATCCAGTTAATTCAAACCGAAAAAATGTCCAGTTTAGGTCAGATGGTGGCAGGAGTAGCCCATGAAATAAACAACCCTGTTAACTTTATTCACGGCAACCTAGAATATGCTAACGAGTATATTATAAATTTGCTAAATTTACTTAGTCTCTATCAGCAGGAATACCCGCAACAAACAGAGGCGATCGCAGAAGAAATCGCAGAGATAGAACTAGACTTTCTCAGAGAAGATTTACTAAAACTGCTTGAATCTATGAAAATCGGTTCAGAACGCATCAGGCAAATAGTTTTGTCTTTGCGAAACTTCTCTCGTTTAGATGAAGCTCAAATGAAATTAGTTGATATCCATGAAGGCATTGACAATACACTATTGATTTTGAGCAGTCGCCTCAAGCAGGGAATTGAAGTTATCAAAAACTATGGAGAATTGCCCGAAATAGAGTGTTATCCAGCGCAGCTAAATCAAGTATTTATGAATATTCTAGTAAATGCGATAGATGCACTCGAAGAATCAGGGGATAACTATAAAAAAAGTAAAATTCCTCAGATTTTAATTCAGACGCAAAAGTTGGACAGTAGCCAAATTCTGGTGCGAATTAGCGATAACGGCCCTGGCATTTCACTAGCAATCCAAA
Organism: Microcoleus sp. Pol1C5; assembly: GCF_036701115.1. NCBI lineage: Bacteria > Bacillati > Cyanobacteriota > Cyanophyceae > Oscillatoriales > Microcoleaceae > Microcoleus > Microcoleus sp. Pol1C5. The sequence goes on from NZ_JAUBQE010000033.1 coordinate 55,136, forward strand.
GCAAGCTATTTGACCCATTTTTTACAACTAAAGAACCAGGAAAAGGCACGGGTATTGGTCTGGCAATTTGCTACCAGATTGTGGAAAAACATCGGGGAAAAATACAGGTAATTTCATCTTTGGGAAGGGGAGCAGAGTTTGCAATCACACTCCCCGCCTCCTCTCAAACTTGAAGCTAGATATTGTCTATAACGACAAATAATTTCTTATTTGACATATATTCGACATATGGAGAATAGCGGACTCGAACCGCTGGCCTCTGCGGTGCGATCGCAGCGCTCTACCAACTGAGCTAATTCCCCTGATTTAGTTTTAATTTAGCATTTTAGATGCCGGATTGCCGAATCTAAAAGGCTTACAGGTCTTGCTTGCTCTCACGTTCGCAGACCGTCACTTACACTAGCACGTAACTGCTAAAAACGTCAAGTGTTTTCCGCAGCCGGCTCAGTGGGAGCGATCGAGCAAAGTGCGGCCACTCTGTCCAACTCTAAATCAGCAAAATAGTCCACCGTCCAATTAGCTTGGCGCTGGATCATGTGAAACGGGTAAGTATGAGTCACACCCGCTACCTGAATGCCCGCTTTTTTCGCTGCTTCAATCCCCGCAAAAGTATCTTCTAGCGCCAAACACTCGATCGGTTGCAGGTTAAATTCGGGATATTTCTGGTTGAGAAGTTCGACAGCCAATAGATAGCCGTCAGGTGCTGGTTTGCTCGCCGTCAAGTCGTCACCTGCGACAATTAACTCAAAGTTTGCTGCCAAACCGGCCCGATCTAACACCAATTCTATCTCCGATCGCATTGCCCCGCTAACTACGGCCATTTTCAATCCGGCGACCCGAATTTTGTCAATAAATTCTGCCAAACCGGGATAAATCGGCAGTTTCTCCAAAGTATCTATTTGAGCTTTGTAAGCTTGGGCCTTGCGCTGCAGCAGTCGATCGAGATATGTTTCTGTTAGATATCGTCCTCGGCGCTTGAGCAGTTCGGTAATGCAAGCGCGATCGCTTTTTCCCAAACAAACTTCTCGAAACTCCCCACGTTTGAGCTGGAGATTTTCATCGAGCATCAACTGATCGATTATTTTCTCGTGAATTGGCTCATCATTAACAATCACGCCATTAAAATCAAATAAAACTGCTTTGAGAGTCATTAGTTATGATTTATTAGTTATGAGTTATTAGTTATTAGTTATGAGTTATTAGTTATTAGTTATTATTCAGTCCGCGAAGGCGGACTTTGTTTCTGTAGCCCCGACTTGCAGTCGGTAGTTATTTTAGTCGGCAGTGATTATGTAAATCAAGCAGGAGCTGGAATGCCCGGTAAATCGCCATCAAAATCAGGAGTTCGATCGCCCAAATTCCACCCCCTCGCCACCGGCACCTGTTCCAAATCTTCCCCAGGCAAAGGTTTCACGCCCTGCGTCACCTGATTCACCCACCAGTGTTCGTGAGTTTGCACCGCCGCGAATCCAGCCGCCCCCGCCCAAGCATCAAGGCTGCCAGCCGCGTAAGACTTAATATAAGGCTCCTCAAAGATATCAGTCAGCCACTCTGTCTGCCGCAAAGTTTTTTGATTTCCATCCAAAATTGCCACTTGTCCCCCAACCTTCAGCAGTCGGAAGCTTTCTCGCAAAATTGCCCGCGATACAGCAGGTGGCGTCTCGTGAAACAGCAAGGAAGCTGCCACTAAATCGAAGCTGGCATCGGGAAAAGCAACGCTTTCGGCATTTCCGTGCAACCACTGAATATTTAAGCCTGCTTTTTGCGCTTTCATGTCGGCAACTACCAGCATATAAGGCGACAAGTCCAAGCCGACAACTTCCGCTTGTGGAAAAGCTTGCTTGAGCATGAGTGTTGTCGAACCCGTGCCACATCCCAAATCGATGATTCGGCGCGGTTTCACCCGCACAGCGTCAATTAAGCCTTGCCTGACGACTGTTTCGTGGGGAGGCAAAACATATTGCGTGATCGGATCGTAGGAAACGGCGGCACTGGGGTTGAGGTAGCCACCTTTAATGCCGTGAAAGTTTTGGCTGCTGTAATATTCGGGATAAACTAAGTTGGGTTGTCGGTAGCGATCGCCCGCTGTTTCCCAGTCGATACTTTCGTAGAGTCGTTTCAGTGCTTCTTCGTCGATCGCCAGTCGAATCAGGGGCGACAAAAAGCGCTCGAAAATTGTATCCTTGCCAACAGCCATAAAACACCTTTAACAAAAACTCTTCTAATTTTAGCCAACGGCCGTCAACTTAGCATTAATTAAAACTTTTTGTCCCCTCGAACCTCTATCCCTTACCTCGGTTACCAAATCCGTGGGCTTCCTTTCCCACTTTCTTCTTATACCAGTTTTTATAAAAAATGCAACTGTATACCAGCTTCAAAAGCTTGTTCGATCGGGTATTCCCAAATCTAAAATCTAAAATCTAAAATGGTATTATTTCCCGTTACTAATAGGAACTTTTACCAAAAACTCCGTGCCGCCGCCCGAAGGTTTAGAAATTTCGATGCTGCCACCGTGTCCGTCCACTATAATTTTGTAGCTAATTGCTAACCCCAAACCAGTGCCTTTGCCCACGGGTTTGGTAGTAAAAAATGGGTTATAAATTTGGTCTTTAACGCTGTCGGGAATGCCTGGGCCGTTGTCGGCGATCGCCACTTTCAGAAATTTACCGCCATGTTCGCGAACTACTCCTGTGGAAATAGTAATAATTTTATCCAGGCGATCTATCTCGTTCAAGGCATCGATCGCATTGCTCAGCAAGTTCATAAATACCTGATTTAGCTGAGAGGGATAGCATTCGACTGAAGGCACTTTTCCGTATTTCTTGACTATATAGATTCTATTTTTGATGCGGTTGGAAAGCAACAGCAAGGTATTTTCTATACCTTCGTGAATATCCGCCTGCTTTTTTTCAGATTCATCAAGGCGAGAAAAATTACGCAAAGAAAGAACGATGCTGCGAATACGTTCGGTTCCTATTTTCATAGAATCCAATATATGTGGCAAATCTTCCTCGATAAATTCTAACTCAATTTCTTCGGTGAAATCTGCGATTTCCTGGGGAACCTCTGGGAAGGCTTCTTTGTATAAACTCACCAACTCTAATAAATCTTTAGTATATTTGCTGGTGTGAGGCAGATTAGCCGAAATGAAGTTAACGGGGTTGTTAATTTCGTGCGCTATTCCCGCCACCATTTGACCTAGGGATGACATTTTTTCGCTCTGCACCAAATGAGTTTGAGTTTTTTTCAGTTCATTTAAGGCACTATTAAGCAGTTTTACTTGGTCTTGGGTTTGACTGTAAAGGTGAGCTTGAGTAATTGCGATCGCCAATTGGTCTGCCACAGCTTTTAATAGTTGGATTTCCTCCCGGCTCCAAAGCCAATGACTAACGTGGCTGCAAATTAAATAACCCTGCGGCTGGTTTTGAGTGTGGACAGGAACCGCTAAATAGCTATTAGCTTTAATTTCGGTCGTTTGAGCTGCACCCTCCGCCCAAGTGTCCCTCGAAAGAATAATTGGCTCGCATTCGCCACTCGGTATTGACAAATTTCCGACCAAGTAAGACTCAAACTTCTTAGCGGGCGTCGAACAATCAGATGGGCAACATTCCCATAGGATGTGTAACATTTGTTCTTTGGGTTTGTACCACCCAAAAGCCGCCCGTTCTAGGTGCAGTAAACTTACTATTTCTTCGACTGTACTTTCCACAATCTTGTCTAATTCCAGGGAAGCGCGAATGCGTCCGGCAATCCGGTTGAGCATGGCTTCTCGCTCCGCTTGAGCGCGATTGTTTTCGGAGGAGTAAATTAGCCAAATTGCTGCTAGCATTGCCGGGATGAGCAGTCCGGCGACTACGGATGTCAGCAAATTTAATGCTTGCAGTTGGGATTCAATATTTTCGCGGGGAATTACTAAAGCCATCGACCAGTTAACTTCCTTGAGGGGAGCATAGGCCACATACACCCATTTGTTATCTATTTTTACCAGTTCGATGTTCTTCTGGCGGTCGATCATGTGCCGCGCAATTGTGGAGAGTGCGGGGTCTTGTGACTTTAAAAAGCTTGGGGCCGGCCAGTCGATATTTCCGATTAAGTTATTGTTGGGATGAACAATTGGCACTCCTTGTGAATTGAGCGCAAAAGCATAACTGTCGGAACCGTACTGCAAGCTGTTAGCGACAGATGTTACTCGGTCTAATTTAATGCTGCCCGATAGGGCTCCAATTACTTTATTAGGAGCGGGAGGTAAGGCCCAAATAGGAGCTGAAATGATGATCGTCGGAACTTTTGTACTGCGGCCTATCAGCGGGTCGGAAACGTTGAGCTGCCCTGCCATTGCTTTTTTAAAGTGTTGGCGGTCTTTGCTATTCGCGCGGTTACCTAGAGTGTTGATAAATGAGCCGTCGGATTGAGTTAATGACAGGATGAAATACTCTTTTAACCTGTATATTTCTCCTTGCAACCTGGGTTCGACTAATTTCCAATTGAGAGTGCTAACCGTAGGATCGTAAGCAAGGGTTTCTATTTCTGCTTTGCGAGTGCTGAGCCAGCGGTCGATTTCGTCAGTGCCTTTTTCTAGTTTTAATAGTGCTATTTCCTTTAAATTGTCGAGGATTAGCCCGCGCACAAAAAAATAGCTGATGCAAGCAGTTGTGCTAATGGTTAAAGCCGTGGTGGCCAGAATTAGCAGGGTCAGCAAATGGCGGCGCTGCCGTCTGTGCTGCCAAAGACTATGCGCTTGCTGCCACCGCGATTGAGCAGAACTACTGATGTTGTCCCAAAAGTGGCGCAGCTTTTTTGCTTGGTGGGGTGGCGGCGCAGACACAGATCCGGCTTGATTTGCTGGGTTTTGCATCATCAAATGTTCTCTCCGAATCAAATTCATCAAACGGTATTCGTCATTCGGCAGAATTAATATCAGCCAAGTCGTGAGATCAGTTTGAGAAAATAATGCAACTGTAGGCCGGTACTCCCAACCCTAGTAGGCATCAGTCATTCCCAATCTAAAATCTAAAATGGTATGGCTTGCATTCCTGACTGCCAACAATTCTTATTCCGATCGCACGCTCGCCTTCTATTTTGGCATCAGCTTTATATTTTGACCTTCGGTTTACCTAATTGAGGTTACTGCTTTACGATATCTTTAATATCTATCTCGTTTGTATAACAAAATAATTGTAAATAACATAGAGAAAATACGGAGTTTTTTAAATTAGCAATGTATTCTAATGTAGAGGTAAATACTTATTGACAGTTTGACTAATTTGTGATCAGGCTTCAAGGAGAAATTTTTTCGTCTAAAGCTTTTTTGGCGAAGCGGGTTGCATAAACGGTGAGGGCGATCGTTGCTACCAAACCAATGCCGTAGAGAGCCCACTCACCAGCAGTGCGCGATCGCCCGCTAGAGCCAAGTGCAGCCAAACTCCCGGCCAGGGAACCGATATAAACATACATGACAGTTCCGGGAATCATGCCGATCCAAGATGCCAAAAAATAATCTTTTAAAGATACCTGCGTGACTCCAAAAGCATAGTTAAGCAAATTAAACGGAAAAATGGGAGAAAGTCGCGTCAGCAGCACAATTTTCCATCCTTCAGAAGCAACTGCGGAGTCGATCGCCTTAAATTTTTGATTGCCCTCTATCTGTTTGGAAACCCAGTCGCGAGTTAAATACCGCCCTACCACAAAAGCGCAAGTTGCGCCTAAAACCGAGCCGATGGAAACACAAACCGAACCGCCAACGACTCCAAACAAAACGCCAGAACCAAGAGTCAGCAAAGAACCGGGGATAAATAGAACAGTTGCGACAATGTAAATTAGAATAAAAGCTGCCGGGCCCCAAGGGCCGAGACTCGCGATCGACTCCAAAGCATTTTTCAGAATTCCTTGAAAGTTAAAAAACTTGGCCGCCACAATCAAAGCCACAGCTAAACCAATCCCTAAAATCAGCTTCCACCTATTTGATGTTGGCGGATTTTCATCGGGCGATCGCGAATCATTCATTGCTTAAAATCTCCACTCTCAATAATACGGGCATGGGGCATTGGGCCCCAAAACATGGGGAATCGGGAATCGGGAATCGGGCCCAAGAGCATAGTTTCTTCCTTCTTCCTTATTCCTTCTTCCTTATTCCTTCTTCCTTCTCAAATCAAAGTACCGCCGCAGCTAGAACCGCAACCTGCCGTACAGCCGTAACAATAAGCAGCCGTTTGCACCTCTTGAATGACATCTAAACTGCCAGATGCGAGCAATTTAGCAGTATTTATCTTTTCTCCGCTGCCAGTTTTCGCCGGCAAATTTTCCATTTGGTTAAAATCGCAGTCGTAGACATTGCCCAAATAGTCGATCGACAATTCGTTACGACACATTAAATGTTCCAGAGTACCGGGATTAAAATTCTCCTCCAAAAACCCGAGATAAGGTTTGTGCAGTTTCTTATGTTCCAAATGAAACTTAGTCCGTCCCACCGGCAAATTAGTAATCGCGAACAATTGATTAAAACAAATCCCAAAATGTTCGGCTAAATAAACCTTGTAATCTTGCTCTAACTTGCCTTGTTCCGGTGTTAGCGAAAACTTCTCTGTTGCCGGCACTTGTGGATTGTACACCAAATCCAGAGTTAAATTTGGGTTTTTCCCGTATCCCAACTGATTTAGCTTTTGCAGCGCCCGAATTGAACTGTCAAAAACACCGCTGCCGCGCATTTTGTCCACATTGTCAGCTTGATAGCAGGGAAGCGACGCCACAATTCTGAGTTGATGCTGCGCGCAATATTCAGGAATATCTTCAAAACCTTTTTCAAAGTAAATCGTCAAATTAGAACGAACAATTACCTCTTTACCTGCCGCCCTGGCAGCTTCCGCCAGCGGTTTAAAACCGTAAAGCATTTCGGGAGCACCGCCGGTGAGGTCAACAGTTTTAATTTGAGGAAAGCGGCGAATAATTTCAATTAATTGATTGCAAATTTCCGGGGAAAGTTCTTCGGTTCGTTTCGGGCTAGCTTCAACGTGGCAGTGAGTGCAAGCCAGGTTGCAGCGTTTGCCGAGATTAATTTGTAAAACTGTAATCTGCTTTTTAGTTAAAGCTGAGTTAATTTTGTTTTTGAAAGGCGTGACTGCTGTCTGAATCATGTGCTAACCTTTTGGTCTTTGCTCGCAACGAATGTAGAGGCGTTCCGGCGGAACGCCTCTCATAATTTAGCACTAATTCTTTGGATGCGACAGATCCAAATTTTAACTGGTCGCTACAAAGTTAATTGAAACTCACATCTTGCACCCTTATTGAAAACAGGCAAGATGCCTGTTCCACAGGAGAGGAATTTTGTTGTGGAACAGGCCGGAAAGCCTGTTCATAAAAGGCTTATTGACAATACTGCAAGAGCTGAGTTAAAACCGACAAGGCAAGAATTCTAATTTTGACACTAATCTTACTTTAGAGAGTCAACTAATGTTTCAACTCGTGCTTTAATTTCATCTCGAACGCGGTGAAAAGTTTCGATGGGTTGTCCGTCGGGGTCGTCGAGTTGCCAATCTTCAAACACTTCTCGCAATACCCACGCTTCGGGTAAATTCACGCCGCAGCCGCACAGAGAAATTACGGCGTCGTAGTCTTCTGCATTGAATTTGCTTAATGGGTTGGATGTTTGATCGGTGATATCAATGCCGATTTCTGACATGACTTGAATTGCTGTCGGATGAACTCTGCTTGATTCTAACCCGGAACTGGTGACTCCAATCTTGCCGGCTCCGATTGTTTTAGCGAATCCTTCTGCCATTTGCGATCGGCAGGAGTTTCTTTTGCAAACAAACATTACTTTTTTCATAGTTTTTGTTGGTTGTGAGTTGTTGGTTATTCGTTGTTGGCGGAGTTCCGGCGGTTTCTAAGCGCCCGGTAATTCAAGGGCGCGATTTGCTAGTGCGATCGCCTCTTTAGCTGCTTGTTCCTTGCGTTCGCTGTAGCGATCGGTCAAATAGTCCGTTTGCTCCCGCAACAGCAGGGTAAACTTGTACAGTTCCTCCATCACATCGATCGCGCGATCGCGATAAGGCGAATCCTTCATCGTCCCATCTTCATTAAATTCCTGATAAGCTTTCGCAACCGAAGACTGGTTCGGAATCGTAAACATCCGCATCCAGCGGCCCAAAATTCTCAAAGTATTGACAGCATTAAAAGACTGGGAACCGCCGCTGACTTGCATCACCGCCAAAGTTCGCCCTTGAGTTGGTCTGACGGCCCCAATACTTAAAGGAATCCAGTCAATTTGATTTTTCATAATGCCGGTAATATTGCCGTGCATTTCTGGACTAGACCACACTTGACCCTCCGACCACAGGCTTAATTCCCGCAACTCTTGAACCTTCGGATGAGTATCGGGAACGCTGCCGTAAATAGGCAATTCTAGAGGATTAAAGAACCTAATTTCTGCACCGAAATCCTCAATAATTCTCGCCGCTTCTTCCGCCAACAAGCGGCTGTAAGAACGCTCTCTCAAAGAGCCGTATAAAAACAGGATTCTCGGTTTGTGCGTAAAATTTGTCATGATACTTTCAATTAAAATCCCGAAATCCGTTAGACAGTTCTCGATAAACTGCCACTGCTAATTGTGATCCCCAGATAGGGGCAACCCAGTAAACCCAATGGTGGTTCCAAATACCCCCAATTAAAGCAGGGCCGAGCGATCGTGCCGGATTCATGCTCGCTCCGGTAATCGGTCCCATAAATGCAGCTTCTAACCCTACAGTTAACCCAATTGCTATCCCGGCAAAGCCGATGTGAGCGCGTCTATCTAATCCCGAACCGAGGATAACAAACATTAAGATAAAGGTTAAAACAGTTTCTAAAATTAGAGACTGCAACCAATTACCATTGAGAGGGATAGTTGCACCGAGATTTGCTACGTCACCTAAAGTAATTAGCAGCACTTGAGAAGCTGCGACCGCGCCTGCACACTGCGCTAAAACGTAAGGCAAAACTTTGTATTTTGGGAAAAAACCGCTCGCCCAAAACCCTAAAGTTACGGCCGGATTAAAGTGTGCACCGCTGATGTGTCCTAGGGCGTAAATCAGTGCACAGACTACTGCACCAAATACAAAACTGACGCCTAAATGAGTTACGGAACCAGCGCTAGTTTTGTTAACCATCACGGCGCCTGTGCCAGCAAAAACCAAAATAAATGTACCTATAAATTCGGCGATCGCCTCTCGCCTGCAATCTGGCCGAGCACAACCTAACCTATGAGCTATTGCATCCATCGCTCTCAACTAATTTGTTCCATCCCATCATATCAATAAAATTTGATATGTCAATCATCAAAAAAGCCCTATCAGTATTTGAGTGATTAAGAAATGTTGATGGGTTAACCTGCGTCGGAACAGGGGCGCGCCGGCAGGATCTGGCTGAAGCGGCGGTATTCGGCGAGGTACTGTTCGAGGGCGACAAACTGGGTCAAATTGAGGCTGTAGTAAATCCAGCGCCCTTCTTGGCGGCTGCGGACTAAAGCTGCATCCTTCAAGGCTTTGAGGTGAAAAGAGAGTTTAGACTGAGGAACAGAAAGTCGATCGCACAAATCGCACACGCACAACTCCTGTTCCCGCAGCAACTCCAAAATCTGAATCCGCAGGGGGTCAGAAAGAGCGTGAAAGCCAGCAGCGATCGATTTATCTGCAACAGGCGGCGCGATCGTAGAATTTTTAACCATAAATTACCCTTAAATTTTTATTCAAAAACTCCCGGCGCGATTTCTTGTTTTTACCGTTAGATTCCATAAGGTTATCCTGTGATGGTCATTCCCAATCAACTCCGAAATCTTTATCTTCTAGGACTAACGATTAATTCTTTTACCGATGCAACACCCAGTAAGCGCAGCCGCTGATTGCAGCAGCAATTGGCAAGGTCAAGATCCATGATAGTAGAATCTGATAGAAAACGCGCACATTAGCTTTTTTTGAAATCAATCCTACACCAAAGATTGAGCCTACCGAAACATGGGTAGTAGAAACAGGAAGCCCATAACGACTGGCAACAATAACTAAAAATCCAGTCACTAAGTTTCCCACCAGCCCTTGACCGGTATTCATTGCTGTCAGCTTTTTGCTCATGGTTTCGGCAACTTTTTTAGCATTCAATAAACCGCCGATCGCCATTCCAAAAGCTACTGCTAAACTTCCCCACTGAACTGAGATTGATTGACCGACTAACATGAGCGAAACAATTTTCGGCGTATCGTTCAATCCTCTGGCAAAACTGACGACTCCCGCACTCATAAAATGGCAAATATCCACTAACTTTTGGCTGGGGATTTGTAAGAAATTTCCCAGATATCTTTGCGTGCATTTATCTAGAGAATCTACCGCGACATCAGCGGTTGTGATGCACTTGAGTATGTTAGTTGCATCGGGCTGGGGAATGGGAATAATTTGTTGAGTTTGACCAGCGCAAATACACCATTCTTTCTGGATTCCTAAATAAACTCGCAGGTAGCGAGACAGCCCATAAATTAAAGCTCCTAATAGAATCGCAATCATGGGACTCAGCAACAAAGGGATTAGAAAATTTTTCTGCAAGGCAGTAAAATTAACTTGATTACCAATTGCTACTAAACCTGCACCAACAAGAGCGCCTGTAAGACCGTGAGTTGTGGAAATAGGGAATCCAGTTAAGGTAGCAAGAATAACGGTTAAACCCGCAGCGATCGCGACTGCCAAATGAAAATCTGAGCCATTGGCGATATCGTCTGGAACTAGCCCTTTTCCCGAAAAGCTTTTTACCAGAGTTTCTGCTAGAAAAACAGAAAACACTGAACCTGCAAAAGTTGTAATTGTTGCCCAACCAATTGCTGTTTTATAGTTTGTCGTCTGACTGCCAAACAGTGTCGCCACGCCTTTAAAATTATCATTAGCACCGTTGCAGTATGCTAAAAACAACGTGGCGATAAATAGGGCAATAATTAACATTCTCTTACTCAGAATAAGTGTGGTTTATTTAAATTTTTTTTTCCCCGGGCTGCTACAGCAACGAATTTGATTGTATATACACCGTTGCATCAAATAAAATAAGGAAAATATTAAGATTTCTTTGGAAGGCGAGCGATCGCATCTTAATTTCGCGCCAGCAACATGGGCACGATATTGAAGGATACTATAATTAAGGCTCGGCGATCGCGGACGGTACGCTCACCCTACCCATTCACTTAGGGTTCTGTACCCTTGCCGGCACATCTGTCAGTCCCGCCTTCTGCATCAGGGAAATCACCCCTATAGATAGAATTCCCCCAATAATTGCCCCAACAACTACCAGGATGATAAACACTTTTTGCAGAGTTTTTTTAGTTGCCGGGTGGTACTGTTTCGGCAATGCTTCACCTTGCTCGTCAACTTCTTGCTCCAAGGGGTCTAGCGGATTGGAGGGATTTGAGTTAAAGGGATTGGGCGCTTGATTCATGGTTAGTTTGGGTTAAAGGAGATCGACAACTATTTTAACTTGCGATTTAGCCGCGCAGCTTAAATAATACATTCTGGTTTTACTGAATACTCTATAAATTTTATTAAGATTGCTAAAATACGGATTAACCCGGTTTATTGAATAAACCGGGTTTTTCAACATACTAAAAGTTTTATGTCACGCTTCTGCTTTTGACAGGCGATCGAGAGAAATTGTTGCCGCCTTAGATACTTGAGAATTACTATCTTTTTCTAAGTATTTCAAAGCCGAAACGCTCTTAACACTCGGCAAATTGCCCAAAGCTTCAGCCAGCCTCTGGCGAATCAGCCAATCTTCCGACTGAGCAAAATTGAGGATGCGATCGATCGCCCCAATATCTTTAATTTCCCCCAAAGCCGAAATTGCCGCCTGCTGGATCACCACTTGCTCACTGTCGAGAGCTTTTAGCAGCACATCGCGAGCCCGGGGATCTTTGAGATTCCCCAGAGAAACAGCAGCACTGAAGCGCACCAGCCATTGAGTATCTTCGTAAAAAGCCCGCACCAAAGCATCAAAAGCTCTGATATCTTCCAGATAGCCCAAAGCACCTGCAGCGTCAGCGCGAATGCCGTAATCCGGGTCTGTTTCTAGCAATTTGACTAGAATAGGATAGCACTCTGCTGTCGGTTTCACGCCGAGAGCAAACACAGCCATCGATCGCACTTGCAAACTTTCATCGTTCAACACCTTTTTAATCAAAGGCACCGCCTCTGCAGCAGGCACATTCCGCAAGTTGGCCAAAGCCACCATTCTATCGGCGGAATTTTGGCTTTCTAACTTGGCTGCAATTTGCTCTAAGCTTAAAGTTGTCATTATGGGTAAATCTTGTAGTAAAACTTTACATTCGGGTTATTTTGATTATAGGAGAGTCTCAGGGGAAAAGCAGGCAGTAAAAACCGCCCCAGGATTTGAGATGAGTAAGATTGCGGATAAGTGAGACGATTAATCTAAAGCTCAGATTGCGTGGAAATAATCAATGAGAAAGTTTATTATTTAAATCCCAAGCACAGGCGAGGTGTTTCTGCCGTTCCCCAAGGCTTTGCCCGATAGTTAGCCGCCCTCTGACAACCTGCAATCAACTATGCCGTTCTACCACCCGCCCTTTTACTCCTCAGCCTTAGAACAAGCGATCGATCGCTACCCCCTCACTGCCGGGCCAGAAACTTCCTTAGCAGTGGCGATCGCCCTGATGAGTCAGTTGCAAAACACTTGTCCCCTAGTCAAAACACCTGTACCTGCAGACCGGGGGGCGATAACCGAAACATCCGCGCCGGAAAAGGTGCGGGCTAGCTGCGTGTTCGTCGTACAGAACCAGCAGACTATTACCACAGGCAACTTATCCGACAACCCCAGCCGCGGACTGTTAATCGGCATATTAACACCCGCCGACCTAGTGAGGCTGATAGCTGCAGGCACAATAGACAACCAGCACAAAGTAGCCCTGCACAAAATACCAATTTCCGAAGTGATGTCCCCGGTGTCGGTCTCCCTCACAGAATCCGATGACCAAGACGTGTTTACCGCTTTATCCTTATTTCGCCAGCACAAGATTCGCTATTTGCCGATCGTCAATCAATTTCGCCACTTGGTAGGAGTGCTGACACGGGAAAGAATTCGCCAAGTATTGCAGCCTTCCAACATTCTTAAATTGCGGCGGGTAGCAGAATTAATGACTACGCCAATTACAGCGCCCCACACCGCCTCGCTGCTGACCATAACCGAACTGATGTCAGAGCATCAAGTCAGTTGCGTAGTGATTACAAAAAACAAAGAATTAACAATGGAGAAGCCCAAAGATGACTATACCTCCATTTTTCACTATTCCTTTCACCAACCGCTGGGAATTGTTACCGAATATGACCTTGTGCAGGCACAGTTTCTCGAACTAAATTTCCCGCAAACCCCAGCTCAAAAAGTCATGAGAACTCCCCTGCAATTTCTTCAGCCTTCCGATTCCCTATGGACGGCGCACAAAGAAATGCAGCAGCAACAAGTGCAGCGGTTGGTCGTCTGCGGGGGGCGCGGAGAACTGTTGGGAATTATTACTCAGACCAGCTTGCTCAGAGTCCTCGACCCCACCGAAATGTACCGAGTTGTCAAACAGTTGCAGCAGTCGGTTTATCAACTGCAAGCGGAAAAAGTTGAACTGCTGCAAAGCCGCAACGCCAAACTAGAACAGCAGGTGCGGGAACGGACTGCCAAACTCCACGAACAATTGCAGCGCGATCGGCTGTTAACTCACATTTCCTTGCGGATTCACCAATCCTTAAACCTCGAAGAAATTCTCAACGCCAGCGTTGATGAAGTCCGCCAGGTTTTGCAAGCTGACCGAGTAGCAATCCTGCATTTAGAGTCCAGCAATTACGGCATTGTAGTGGCAGAATCCGTTGCCGATAATTGGCCTTCAATATTGGGAGAAATCATGCCGGATAATATTTGGCAAGAATCTGCTTCCGTGATCGAACAGGAAATTTATGCGGTTCCGGACCTCGACCAAGCCTGTTTGAGCGCCGAAAAATATGCCCGGTTCCAGCAAGCGCAAATCAAAGCTTATTTGATTGTACCAATTTTGCAAGACGGCAATTTATGGGGGATGATGTGTGTCCATCAGTGTTCCCAATCCCGTCAGTGGCAACCTTCGGAAGTGGATTTGCTGCTGCAACTGGCAACTCAAATCGCGATCGCCATTCAGCAAGCCCAACTCTATCAGCAAGTCCAAAATCTCAACACCGACCTCGAACGCCAAGTCCAAGAACGCACCGCCGAATTGCAGCAAAAAGTTCACGAGCTCCAGCATTTAAACGTCCTCAAAGATGAATTTCTCAGCACCGTTTCTCACGAACTGCGGACGCCTTTAGCTAATATAAAAATGGCTATTCATATGCTGAGAATTTCTCCCACACTAGATCGGCGCCAGATTTATCTAGAAATTTTAGAAACAGAATGTACTAGAGAAACTGATTTGATTAATGCTTTGCTAGATTTGCAGCGGCTCGAAGCAGCAACTTGTCCGATCGACCTCGAACCAGTAAACTTAGAAGTCTGGCTGCCTACTATTATCGACCCGTTTTACACCCGGGCCCACGACCGCCACCAAGATTTGCGAGTAGAGTGCGATCGCCACCTCCCCACGATCAGTTCCAACCGCGCTAGTTTGGGACGAATTTTAGCCGAGCTCCTCAACAATGCCTGCAAATATACTGCCAATGACGGCGAAATTTTTCTGAAAGTCGAATGCAAAAATGGAGACGGCGAACAAGGAGAACAAAAGACAAATTCGCGACAAGCAAGTGCTGTGGCTTCAAAAATCCAATTTACACTCAGCAATCAATCGTCCATTTCTATAGAGGAATTGCCTCGAATTTTTGAGAAATTTTATCGAGTTCCCAACGCCGATCCTTGGAAACAAGGAGGTACAGGTTTGGGTTTAGCTTTGGTTCAAAAACTTGTCGAACAGTTGCAGGGAAAAATTGAGGTTGAAAGCAGGAATGGCTGGACTAATTTTATCGTCACATTTCCTACCAACCCGGATGGAAATTAGTCTGCCATCAGTCAATTTTAGATTTTAGACTTCGGCCTAAGAGGTGCAGCTAGCGCGAGCGTCAAATCGCGCTCAGTCGAACGATTTTAGATTTTAGATTTACTCCACAGATGAATCTGAGAGCTGGAACAACCCACATTCCGAACCCAACTTTCACGTGGGGTGCGGGCGGGCTGTAAATTCCGTGGGATGGTCTAGGGGGAACAGATCGATAAAGTATAAACCCACATTCCGCAGCCCCAACTGACACATAGGCGGATTGAGGGGGTAAAAGTGAATCATCGGAGATCGTAGTAAGTCAAAACACCCAAAAATCTGTGCAACGATCACATCACTCACTTAGGAATTCCTAAAAAGTGACATGAGGGCATGAATTAAATCTTCTTCACCCATAAAATTTCAATAATCACACCATTACTAACTATTAATTACCAGCATATAATTTCAGCAATCTGACAATTATACATCACTAATAAACCAACACTTAATTAGAGTTTGCTGAATAATTGAGCGCAAACCAAGAGCAGGAGCGATCGATATATTCAGGATCAATTTACAATAACTTTTTGCTGCGTTAATTTTCTATGCCTATAAGTGTAGATTATATTCAATTTAAAAACAGGTGTTGTTTTGCCCGAACAACATAAAAACACTTCACGGGGTGACAACCCCGTCAGAACATAGATAGAATCAATGACTGCGCGGGGTGACAACCTCGTCAAAAGCCCCGCCTGTGGCAGATTTACCTGACTTAAGTTAAAAAAAGATGAGGTCGAAATTCTATCATGGTCCCATCTAGCAATAATGTTCCCTCAATTTTACCAAATTAATTTAGAGAAACAACTTAAACCAGCAGAATACCTGACTCTAAAAATTTTAGTCTATCTGTTTGTTGCAGACCCAAAAACAAGTTAATATCGAATTACTGGCTACCTTGATGCCTTATTCGATTCAATTTGAGAGCCGGAGGTGCAACTGGCAAATTTTTCTAAAATTGGATTGGCTGAAGATTTAAAGTTGATAATTTCTGGTACTAAAAAATCTTAAAAGCCTCTTTTAAAAAGTCTAAATCTTTCAAAATAGCGATTAATCGCACGCAATGGCGATCGCAAAATGTATTTATGCTGAGATTGATATGGGAGAAAATAAGTATCCCATTATCCAGGCTACTTCTAGATAAAAAAAGAAGTAGTAATATTGGCGAACAAAAAGCTCTAATCACTCCAGTTTGAGAGTTACTGTCAGATTACAAAATTATCATTTTAGGTGAGCGATAATTTGGTAGCATCAATTTGGCATACTGGCTCTGTGAGAAAAAAGTGAAGTTTATCCTTATGGTGAAACAAGGGCGCTATATACAATAAAAAAAATCTAATTCCATCTTCTTGTCTGACATGGGGTTACTACCAAGGGAAAGCTTTTATTTGTCAGATGTAAAAATTATCAAACAACAAGGATGTATAACTTTTAATATTGCTGCTTATTGGCGCCTCAAATATCGCCGAAAATAGGATGATAGGGTATACGGGTTCCAACCCTGTTGCGTCTCTCTCCTAAACCTCTTTGTCACCCCCAGATGCACGACAGCTTAGCATCGGGATTATTGATGATATCTCTATTTTCTACCTCTACGTGAATCATGGTCAATCCATTGTCATCTGCGGTTCATAAATTATATTTTTAAAACCGTAGATACAGGCATATAAACACAGATCAATGCAGATGAATTAGATCAATTCCGGTTTTAGCCTCCGTGATTTTTGACTGTTGACTGGATTTTAATATTCCAATGCTACCGGAATTGATATCAGTTATGTTCTTCCTTCTTCCTTCTGCTATATCCCCTCTATCGAGCGCTACAAATGCCTGTGCTGGCAGTACCAACTACCAAATCGGAATTCAAAAGCAAATCTAAATCGGTGTCCGGATTAACAGCATACAAATCGACTTTATCTCGCCCCAAAAATACTCCGATCAAAGTTCCGATTCCCGCACCGCCGAGTACCTCTTCAGTCGCGATCGCCCGATCGCCCGTAACACCTGCAATCGCCGCGGCTGCTGCTGCACCCAACGCCGTATTCTTAACCAGATTACCAACATTAACGCCCTTGGTAACAGTTTCTTTCCTAGTAATCACTTGCGAAGTGGCATTGAGAGGCACTCTGCTGCCGTTGATGATACTTAATTCTTGAGCTACAAATTGAACCCCCGAAGCAGTCGATCGCAATTCGCCGCTAATTTTCGAGCCTTCCGGTATCAGCACTTGACCATTATCGCCCGCGATATCCGCAGCTACAGTCAGCGTAATTGGAGACTTGTCATTGGGGCCGAGCAAAATCTTGCCTTTTGTGTACTCAATGGGGATAGTCACCCCCCTGGGAATTTGCACAGCAACAGATTTGCTAACATCAATCTTAGCAATGTAAGGAGAATTAATTGCTCTTGCTTGATTGGTACTCACTAATGTTTGATAGATAAAAGCCGCTACTTCAGCTCGCGTTGCTGACTTGTTCGGTTTGAGAGATTTAGGATTGGGATAGCTGACAACCAACTGTTTTTCAGTAGCAGCAGCAACGCTTTTAACAGCATAACTTTGAATCTCACCCGCATCATTATAGTAGCTGAGAACATCTTGAAAATCGCAGGTAGGCTCATAGCCCATTCCGTTATTTAAAGCGACTACAACTTGAACGCGAGGAATCTGCTGTGCCGGCCTGAAAACATTGCCGGGATAGCCAGACATCCATCCCATTTCGTAAGCCTCGGCGATCGCCCCGCTTGCCCAAAAATTAGACGGAACATCGGCAAACCTTACAGCAGCGCGGGTTTTTGCCTTTTTCACAGAACGGATCATGGCCGCGAATTCAGCCCGCGTTACCGGTGCATCCGGGCGAAAACTGCCATCGGGAAATCCTTTGATAATTCCTCTTTCTGACAAATCTTGAATAAAGTCTTTTGCCCAGTAGTTATTATTAACATCCGAAAAAGCTGTCTGAGCGAAAGAAGGCGCGGGAGCTAGCATCGGCGCTGCGGTTCCGGCAACTGTTCCCAAGGTTAATAAAACAGATGTACCGGATTTGATGCGATGTAATACAGACATTTTTTGATTCTCCAATTTACACATTTTTTTATTGAGGATAACTAAGGTTTTGATAGGCTGATTGATTCCTTTCACACTAGCTCTTTTCCTCAGTTATGTAATCATTATTGAAATAATTTACTTCTGGTGCGGGGAAGATACGGTCTTTTAAAATAAATATTTTGATGCTTGGTTGGGGATGTTAAAATGCTTAAATTCCTTAAATACCTTATGTTCCTTATCTGCTTTATCTACCTTGTATCTGGAGTTAACAGGATTTAGGGACAAAGCCGTTTGATATTAGTTAACTATATAAACTAAAAGTGAATATAATTGACTCGATCGAGAAATACCTGTTTGTTGCTTATGAGTAGCCTGACGTTTGCCTCTGCCCATCAGCTAGCGCGAATGATTCGCGATCGCCAAGTCTCAGCAGTCGAAGTTCTCGACGCTTACCTTACTCAAATCGCAAAGCACAACTCGCAATTAAACGCCATTTGTACCCTGGATGAAGACAATGCTCGTACTAGAGCAAAACTGGCGGATGAAGCCCTAGCCACAGGAGAAAACTGGGGTGCTTTACATGGAGTTCCCATCACGATTAAAGACATTTTTGAAACAGCCGGACTCCGCACCACAGCAGGGTATATTCCCCTCAAAGATTATGTGCCTCAAGAGGATGCAACTGCTGTTGCGAGATTGCGGGCTGCAGGTGCTGTCATCATGGGAAAAACCAACATGGCGGAACTGGCTGCCGATTATCAAAGCACAAATTCTCTGTTTCCACGGGTGAATAATCCTTGGCATCTTGACTACACACCTGGGGGCAGTTCCGGGGGCAGTTCCGCTGCTGT
Organism: Microcoleus sp. Pol1C5; assembly: GCF_036701115.1. Classification (NCBI taxonomy): domain Bacteria; kingdom Bacillati; phylum Cyanobacteriota; class Cyanophyceae; order Oscillatoriales; family Microcoleaceae; genus Microcoleus; species Microcoleus sp. Pol1C5. The sequence goes on from NZ_JAUBQE010000033.1 coordinate 74,088, forward strand.
CGCCGCCGGACTTTCACCCTTGGATTTGGGGAACGATTTCGGGGGTTCGGTGCGTCAGCCTGCTCATTTCTGCGGCATATATGGTTTAAAGCCGACCGATCGCCGTATTTCTACAGCAGGGCAGATTCCTGAAGTGCCGGGAATGCCACTGTCTATTCGGCAAATGATGACAGTGGGGTGTTTTGCTCGATCGCTAGAAGACCTCCGGCTGTGTTTTTCGTTAATTGCAGGCGCGGATCTGCGACGCCCTGATGTGCCGCCGATTCCGCTCGATCGACCCTCTGGCAAGCCTTTGCAGCACCTCAAAATCGCTTGGACTGCTGAATGGGCCGAAGTTCCCGTTGCTTCTGAAATTCGAGCAGCTATGGAGTCGATCGTGCAGACACTCTCTGACGCAGGTGTCCAAATCGAACGCTGGCTTCCCAAAGATTTTGACCTTTCCAAAATATTGAATCTCTACGGGCGGATGTCAATGTACCTTACTATCTACGCTCAACCGCAGGATAAATATAACGTGCGTCGTAGTTTAGAGTTAATCTTCCGCACTGCAACCCAAGGCGACAAGGAACTCCGAAAATTGGGAGATTTCAGCATATTCCTACCTGAGATATTGAATCCAAGTTTAAAAGGATATTTCGAGGCACTCACACAGCGCGATCGCTTCACTGCCCATATAGATGAGGCATTAGAACCTTGGGATGTATGGCTTTGTCCCGTTGCGGCAACCGCTGCGTTTACTCACCGTCCCGCTTGGAGTGCAGTTGACATTGATGGCAGATCCTATCCTCATGCAGTGGCAAACGGAGCTTACACCATGCCTTCTAATCTTAGCGGACATCCTGCCGTGGTAATTCCAATTGGACAAACTCAAAATGGTTTACCGATTGGAATGCAAATTGTTGGTAAGCGGTGGCGTGAAATGGAGTTGTTGGCGATCGCAGGAGCGATCGACAAAGTGGTTGGTAGCTTGCAACACCCACCTGGTTATTGAATAGTCGATCGGCACAAAAAACCCGCTCGTGACGCACGATTTTTGGATGGTGCGTCATGCGTAAGCCCTGTCTCTGTAATTAACAGGATTTACGGACAAATTCGTTTGAGAATAACTGCCAGTTCTATTGATATTAGCTAACACACATGGGAATATTAGATATAGACGACATATATCGCATCAACTCTAGAAGCACAATATGAGCGCAGACGAACATATCCTGCAATTACCGCATATAAGTTTAAACAGCAGAACACTACTGCCCGAAGAATCGGGAATATATTACGTTGTAGATGAAAAATCCATAATTTGGTACATCGGAAAAGCAAAGAATCTGCGTACCCGGTGGACAGGTGATAGTCACCACAGACTATATCAACTACAAAAGCAACGAAAAAAACTGTTTACTATCTACTACGAATTATTGCCTGAATCGCTACTTGATATTATAGAGCAGGAGCGGATTGAGCAGTACAGCCCGCAGTTGAATGGAACTAAAGTCAAGGCTAAGAAATTAGACTCCACAGAGAAATTATTACGGGAAACGTTATTTAGCATAGCCCCTTACAGTTTTGTATTAGGTGTAGAATCCCCCAGAAAAGAAGACCTTAAATTTATCGAAGATTCTATCTATCGGCAAAATATTTGGAGAGTAAAAAAGGCTGTTTTGCCTCTGAGTGTAATACACATTTGCCTAAATCTAAGTGAATTAGGCTACAACTGGAACTCAGAAATGCGTTTCCTGAGAAGGATTTTTAGAAAGCGCAGTAATTATTATAATAATTGGGAATTTGCTTATACTTATAAAGGTAAACCCATTTATGAATTAGCCGTGAGAAGATTGTTGGTTAATGGGTTCGTTATAGAAGTATATGGAATCGATCGAGAAGCATTACAATACATTCAAGGGTACGATTTGACTCAAGTGGCAAATGTAGAGGTTAGGGCTGTTGATGAAGCTTCTTTAGCCATCCTAAAAAATAAGTGTTTGCTTGGGATTGGAGGGATATCTTTGGCTAAAGATAACCAAGATGACCTATATGAGAGACTTTCCCGCAAGGCTATAGAACGAATATATCCTTATAAACAAGATTTGGTTAAATTACTTTTTAATGAAGAGATAGATTTTAGTAAAAAGCAAGTATTACCAACCAAGACAACAACTGTCCGGGATAGTAATACAGGTATGCTTGTAAGGTTAGCTAATCTTGCTAATAAGAAGCAATATCTCGTGGCATTGTTAACGGAACGTGGTATTGACTTAAATCGTTATGAGGTAAATAAGTATTTAGAGTGCATACCAAAAGATGATAATTACATAGACAGTAGTAGAGATAAAAGAATGATGATATTTGTTAAGCCATTCTTTTGCGATTTAAAAGAACCAATAGGAAAGACAGATGTCAAGTCTGGAGTTTTTCCTATAAGCAACAGCATATACGGTGCAAAAGGGAGGACAACGCAAGGTTCTCAGCATAAAATTTACAAAGAAGTTTATTTGCAAACCACAGTAGATAGAGTGTTTTGGTTGCTGCTAGAAGCCTACTTCTCTGACTTTGCTAAAGTAAAGCTCAACGAAGAAGAAGGATATATAGAAAAAGTGTATGTATCGCCGAGAAGATTTATCACACCCGCTACAGTAACTGTCACTTTAAATGGAAAATGGAAAGCAGATATTCCGTTTGGTTCTAAAGATAATATGTCGTACAAGACAAGTGTAGAGACGATCGCCAGTCTCTTACAGGCAAGCGGAATACCTAAGCTGAAGTTCTCATTCACAGTAGAGTCTATACGCACATAACTGTTTGTAAAAGAAAGAGTTGTGGTAGGCTGCGTCAGGTTTGACATTCTCAATCACCACGGAAAGTAGGATTATGACGAACAGTTTGTTCCCTGGCTCGTCAGTTGTGAGATTGTTAGTTTGTAACGAAAATAATGCGCTGATGACGCACCCTACTTCATTGTCTAATGACTAATAGCCGCTAGCGGTTCCCAACTCGTTGCATCTTCAAATAAAGATTGATACCCCGCTGCATTGGGATGTAGCCCGTCTGCAATCAGGCGCGATCGCCACCAATCACTGCCCCGATTTACCCATTTATCAAAAATATCTAAATAGGGAATTCCCCGCAACTCACAAGCTAATTTCGTTGCTTCTTTATACCGATATTGGTCAGCATGACTGTAATACAAACAATCTTGAAAAGGCATTTTACTTTCATCCACCGGCACCATCCCGACAAATATCACCGGGCAAAGTTGTTGGGACAGGTTTAACAAATTATCCAAAACAGTTTTAAAATGTTCAAAATCAGTGTAGCTGCGCCCGGTAGGCGACTGCACTCTCGCCGAATCGTTGAGGCCTACGGAAAGAATAATCGCATCCGGGACGCGGTTTCTAAGTTCGCCCCGGTGGCGAAACTCGTTTTCGAGTCGCTGGGAGACTTGATAGGTGCGATCGCCCCGAACGCCCAAATTGTATAAAACGTGTCCTGCACTCTCCGGTAACATCCACTGGCGCCGCAATCTTTCCACCCAGCCACCGCCTACACCGTCGCCGAAACCGTAGATTAAGCTGTCACCGAAAGCAACCAATTTGAGGGGATGAGAATTTCCCCGATGCAAGTGACCAAAGGAATAGGCTGTTGCTACCTGCATAAGCAATGATACTCAGTTAATAAATTATGAATCTTGACATACTAGACTAGAATGTAACATTACATAAAGTAGGTAGTCTCATGGCTAAGCGTCAACCCTTCGATTCAACTCAGCTAACCCGTCGCGCGGAAGAGTTGATTAACGGTGCATCCAACCGCTATCGGATTACGGTACAGGTAGCGAACCGCGCAAAACGCCGTCGTTATGAAGATTTTGACAATATGGACGACCATCAAATGAAACCTGTAATGCGGGCGATATTTGAGATGTCGGACGAACTGACTCAGCCGGAAATAATCGGAGATATCTAGGCTTCGGGAGTTTTGAGTTTTGAGTGGTGAATTGCCCAAAGTTTTTGTCAACTCAAAACTCAAAACTTTGTCAAACTAGACTTGGGTGCGGGTGACGAGAAACCCGGTTTATTCCTAGTTCCCTCGTTAAGAAACCTCTAATTTTTCAATAAAACCGGGTTAATGATCGTAAATCTTAAAATTGTAAACTAGGACATCTGCTTACGGCTAAGTTTATGAAATTATTCTATTTCTCAAATTTTTGTCAACACCGTGAATAGATTAAAGCAGGGCTTAAGTTTTCTTTTTGTTACTTTGAGTGTGGCGATTTTCACGCTTTTGAGTTGGGTATTGGAATCAGGCGAACTGAGTCTGTCGGCTTTGGAACCTTCGCTGCTGCGGACTTCTGAATCTGCCTCAGTGCAGCGGGTGGCTCAACAATCTGCGCCGCAAGTGAGGGTGCAAGATGCGTGGAAATTGGTGTACGAAAAATTGCCGGATTTTCCGATCGAAAATAACTACATTTCTAAGGAAACTGGAAAAGTCGATCCTACCAATACTTTAGTCGGGCGGTTGATTCGATATCACGTATTTGTCAAAGGACGGCCGCCTAATTACCGCTTTGATTGGAAGTTGAGTTTAGCTGACTATTTGGGGGCAACTCCCGATTATTTGGTAGAAAGCGTGTATCCGGGAAAAGACGTTTTGGGCTCAAATCCAATGGAACAGGATCGTGCTGCTATTCAAAAGTTAAATAGAGCACAGCGGGATGCTTTGGTTCAAGCTTTGGTTGATGTTTTTACGGAGAATTCCGGGGGTGGGCGCACACCGGCGGACGAAAAACCACAAGGGCGATCGAATTCCCCGGAAATACCGCAGCCGCAGCCGGGAGATGCGAAGTTGCTGCTACCTTAATACTCAGGAGTACAGAAACCGAGTTTTTTACGGAAATATTGCTGTTGAGCCTTTAGCAGAGGTAAAAAAACCGTTTTATTTCGTATTTATGGGTAATATCAAATCTGTTAGTATCGGAATTATTCCTATCTCTCTTGTCTTCATCGGCGTGAATCAGCGTGAATCCATTGTCATCGGCGACCCGATAAATTATCTTTTTTTAACCGCAGATACAGGCAGATAAACACAGATTAACGCCGATGAATTCTATCAATTTGTGTTGCACCATCGGGAATTGTTGACCCTTCGGCTTCGCGGTTCCTGAGCATAGTCGAAGGGCAGGGCATTCGCTGTTGACTGGATTTGACTATTCCGATGCAACCGGAATTGATATAAGTCCTACTAATCTAAAATCCCAAATCTAAAATCTAAAATCCCTTAATGGTGGAACGTGTAATTAAGACTGGTAGCGGATGGCGTTTGGGATGGAACCCGGATGCCCAGGAGTTTCAGGGTTTGGTGGCTGGCGACGGTTGGGCGATCGAACTCACGGAGGCTGAGTTGAACGATTTTTGCCGATTGTTGGGGCAATTAGCCGGCACAATGAGTCAAATGGCCTCTGAGTTAATGGACGAGGAAAAAATCGCCATTGAAGCCGAAAGCGACTTGCTGTGGGTCCAGGTGGAAGGATATCCAGAAGCTTACAGTGTGCAATTAATCTTGAATGCTGGCCGAAGGTGCGAGGGTTTTTGGCCCGTGGCTGCGGTTCCGACTTTGGTGCAGGCCGCAAAAGTTTTAAAAGTTTTTTGACTTTTTTGGGAATTCTATGCTAAGCTGTTAAAGCTGTCGGGGCGTAGCGCAGCTTGGTAGCGCACTACTTTGGGGTAGTAGGGGTCGTGGGTTCAAATCCCGCCGCTCCGATTGTGATAAAACCTTCTCTATGAGAAGGTTTTGTTGTTTTAGGCCGGCGACGCAGCTCTTAACATTCTCAATTAGGGGCATCCGCCCAGAAACAAAATCAATCTCTGCTGCCAAACAGTCTATAGCTGTATCCTCAAATTCCAAGGCTTTGCGATTGCTTCGGGACCCTCACTCACAATGAAATTAATCAAAAAAAAATGGCGTTTGTACTTGACAAACGCCATTTTATAGGATTACAAACGTGGCGTCTTATCTTGTTTAAACGACGCTAACAATTCGCGAATTTGGTCGGCCGCAATCTCGCGCCCGCCCAAACCAAAAGCTAGAGCAATGCCAACTGCGATCGCCCCGAGCAGCAGCCCGAAAGCCAAATTGACAATATCGCTGCCAATGCCCATCTGTTGCAGCGCCAAGGCAGAAACGAAGGCAATAATCGCAATCCGAGCCGCTTGGCCCAAAAGACGCGCTTGGCGAGTTCCAGAACTAGCAATCAAACTAAACGCCAGATTCGCCAAATACAAGCCGATCGCAAATACCACCAAACCGGCCAGCACCCGACCTGCAACTAGGACAATACCGCTAACAATCGCCGTCAGCGCTGGAATTTGCAGCACGTCGGTAGCCGCCACCACAGCAAACAGCATGATGCCTACCTGTACCACAATGCCGACAAACTCAGAAGGCGTGCGGGCCGGAAGTTCCGGTTCTTGAAGAATAGTTGCGTCCGGATCGATCGAACTTGGCGGTAGCCTCAGCGACTGTTTCGGTGCCTGCACTCCCAACCAAGAAAAGACATTGTTAAAGCCAATTCCGGTCAGGATATTAGTAACCAAATCGCCTACCCAGCGCCCCAAAATGTAAGCAAGCGCCAGAATCAGCGCCGCCGTGAATATTTTGGGAACCGCGCCCAAAATGTCGTTGAGCATCGCGACGGCAGGCTGCGAAATCGCCTGAATGTCTAAAGCGTTCAGAGCTGCGATCGCTGTTGGAATCAAAATTAAAACATAGACGATCGTCCCGACAATCCACGACAGCGATTGTCCGCCCGAAGTCCGCGAAATTCCAAACCGAGCGCCCAAACTGTCCGCCCCAGCAGCAGCCAACAGATTTGTGACAATCCGTCGCACCACCATAGCCAGCAGCCAGCCGACAAACCCAATCAGCACAGCTTCCAGAATTTTGGGAATAGCCGCCAGAATTTGGTTGAGTAAATTATTAACCGGCAGCAGAGCCTGCTGCATTTCCAGCGAGTCGAGAATCAGCGGCAAAAACAGCAGAAAAATGAACCAGTACAGCGCATTCGCCACAGTATCGCTCAGCAGCAAAGGGCGCTCAGTGGGCGCTGCGCCCACTTCCTGATTCAAGCGCTCGTCCACGCTAAAAGCCCGCATCGCCCGCGATACGGCCATTTTGGCGACTGTTGCCAACACCCAAGCAATCCCCAACCAAATTAGCGCGCCGGCTAACTTCGGCAAGAAACCGGTAATTTGATTGAGAAAAGTATTGAGGGGTTGCGAGACAGCCGTTAGATTCAGGCGGTTGAAAAAGGCAATTAGGAAAAAGACAAAAATGATCCAGAACACCGCTGCGGAAATCCATTTTTCCACTTGCGGGGCTCCAGTTCCTTCTGGGCGGCCTGTAATCCAAGCAGCCAGCCGATTGTCGATCGTAGTCTTCTTGAGCAATCCCCCGACTACAGAAGACACGAGGGCTGATACTATCAAGCCAATGAGCAGGATACCGACGGCCCAGATGAGATTTTCAATGTTTGAGCCCTGAATGAAATTGTTAATTCCACGTTCTGCATCTGTCAGCGGATTCCCGGGCTGGGCCTGGGACAAAATGCGATCGGACAACGCCGCTATGGGGCCCGATATGGGTTGAGTTATTTCTTGCCAAGTTTCATTCATTTTTTTCTCAGGTTAACGTCAGATTTGACAAGGAGAAGACGAAACTTTAATAATAGTTCCAAAAAATCTAGACATCGCCTAAATTTAATGTTTGTACACTTTTAATCGTACTGGGTTAACTACAAAACCCTCTATCGAATTTGGGATCAACCCATCTCCGACTGCTTTTGGACCAATATTCCAAGAACCTTTCACATCGGCATTTATGAATCCTCCAGTTTTGGTTCTGAACAATCATCTTTTTACCCTACTGTCAATGTAGTCGGAATGTTGTTGAATTGGTTCCTAATCCAAACCTGAACATTTGGATGTGTAACTCTCCTCAACTAACCCAACTTGAGTTTCCGCAAGTTGTCCTTTGTACTGCAATATTTGGCGAAATCGGCGCTGAGGAATACAGGCAAAATTTTGATTTTTAATCAAACCAGTATTAATCCCCTCTTTAAAATCCTGGTTCCCGCCTATAACCAGCAAGCCCATTTGATGATTGACGAGTTCTTTAATAATTGCGGAACTCGTCGTGTGGAAGTAATAATCCACTTTACAGTTAAGCTTGTGCCAGCATTTGGCAAGTTTTTTACTGTTTTTTTGCGCTGTGGGCAGCAATGATTTCAATGCCGCTGAAACTTGATTGCAGTATTGATTGGTTGACTTAACAGGCCGTCCGCCGTAAATTGTGGGTACTAACCCAAGAACATTGTAGGTTAATGTTGCCAGATTGTTTAATCCTAAATCTATGGCAGCTACTCTCTGATTAACTTGTAAAGGCTGTTCTAACTTCTCATAGAGCACCTCGACCACATAACAACCTACTGTGGGAACAATCCGGATTTCCCGAATCGAGGTGACTCTTGAGGGCAACCAAATATTAGTCCCAGAGGGGGGAACATATCCTTTTTTTAAGGCTCTTTTGCTGACAGCTTGACAATTAAATACAACTACATAGCGCCCGTCCTCTCTTTTTCGCTCTCTTGAACCTTGATAATGAGGGATTTTCGGTGCTGCTTGAAATTTAGTTGGGTGTTTCTGATAGTTTCGCACCCACAGATAATAGCTAGTCCATGCTTTGAGGACTAAGCCGAGCGTGCTTTGTGCTACTTTTGCGGGCAGTGCTTTGTAATCAAGACTTGTTTTAAACGCGCGCTCAACAGCCAGAGCGTTTGTTTCTTGGCTGGCGAAAAAGTTTTGACGGTAGATGTAGTTAGCGCTATTGTAAAGATTTTTGCACTCCCAAGAAAGTCGATCGGCTTTTCGATAAAACCTATGATTTGGTTTAATGACGTGCCTTTCGACTAGCTGCATAATTGGTATATATAGTTTAATTCAAGATGATACACTGTATTTATGAGTGTGTCAATCTTTTAATTTCTGGAAAAATTGACGGTACAAGTAAATAAATGACTATCAAGTAAACAAAGTTTTGTAATACCCTTCTTGTTGCAGGTCCTCATGTCAATTCGTCAAGTTTTCGAGCAATCCATTGAAATTCGCGCTGCTGCTACTCTGGTGGAGCAGTGTATAGTCGATCGCACTTTAATGCACAAGTGGCTCAATCCCCTGCTGCGCTGCGATCCCCAGGGCGAATGGGATACTGCTGTAGGAAGTCGTAGCTTATTTATCATAAAAATTCCAGTTTTGCAACCCACTTTGGAGAGTGTTGTGTTGGAGCGACAACCCGGTTTAATTGTGTGGGGGTTTGACGGATTTTTCAAAGGATGCGATCGTTGGGAATGCCAGCCGCAAATCCAAGGAACTCTTTTGATTAACCGCTTTGAATTTCAAATTCCCAATCGTTTAATTAGATTTGGTTTCAATCGCTTTGCAGCCCCTTGGACAGAAAAAGATATGAAAGACCAACTCCGCCGCCTCAAGCGGGTAGCCGAGCAATTATCTCAAAAAATGGGTAATGTATAATGAGTAAGGGGTAATTGGGAACTTTTACCCTAGCGTAGCCGAAGTATGGGTAATTTGTAATAGCTGAAAACCAATAGCTAATAGGAAAAAAAGCACCAACTTCCCAATTCCCAATTCCCCATTCCCTCAAGTTGAGTTATTTACTTCGCACTTCCCGATGGATTGGGCTGACAAATCATTTCTCTCGCCGAATTCACGGCTTGGTTAGCCGTATTTTGCAAAGCCGGGGAATTCTGATACAATGCTTGCAAATCTTGCACATCTTTAATCACTCGCTCGTAGATTACCATCGCTTGATTGCCGTCAACTTCTAAGGCAGCAGGGCTGTAGTTTTGCATCACTTCAATCAGCGATATTTTGCCATCTTTAGAAGCTGCGACTAAAGCATCGCGGAGTGCCGGCGCGCTTTGCAGCCGAGTTGCCGGCGCATAAGCAACCTCCCCCAATTGTTTGAAAACAATTTCCCCAAAATAAGTGCTTGCCAGTCGCGCTACTAATTGAGAATCTAAAGGCACTTCTCGCGTTAATATTTCGCGCACCGACTCGGGAGTTTGTTTCGCAAGACTCAGAACGCTTTGCAGTTGAGATGATGCTTGGCCGGTTTGTGCAAAGCTTTGCAAGTCGCTCATCGGTAATGTTACGTCAACAGCACCGTATTTTACGGTAACATTATCTAATGCAAAGGCTTTGCTACTGCTTAGGAATACTGCACTTGTTCCCAGCAAAAGCGCCAAACCTAAAGATAAAGACTTTGACATTCTTTTGGTTAAATGGGCTGACAGCGGTTGCATTCCTTTGAGATAACCTTGTTGGAACTGAAAGTTCATGAGTTTTTGCCTCTTTACGTCAAAATACTTTTTAGATAGCTCGTCTGTGCGGGTATCAGTGCGGGTATCAGTCGGGAAAGTCGCATCGGAATTTCCGTAAATGACCTATGATTCTACAGTCAAGTCAAGCAAATTCAACCTATCAAAAGATAGGTGTTAATTGGGAATTAATATGTTATAGTTAACGTTTTGACAATTTTAGATACCTTTGCAAAAATGATAAAAGCGAAATTTGGTCGTCGGGCAGCAGTTTATTGAATGTCACTTTGATGTCTTATAGTGTGCTGTGCAACATATAGCAGCGAATTTAAGTTCAAAGATCTAGATCGAGCCGATCGAGCAATTGGCGAATTATAGCAGCATCCTCAGCATTCGGAGCATTTTTCAGGTATAGTTCCAAATCGTGGCGCGCTTCGGCAAAGCGTCCGAGTTGATAATATAGAATTCCGCGATCGCGCCGTTCACCCAGCGCATCGGGAAACAGCAGCAAAATCCGTTCGATGGCTAAGAGTACCCTCACAGCATCTCGCCGCTGCAAGTAAATCGCCTTCAAATTTCCCAGCATTCGCCCCAAAAAATGTCGGCGACTTACCGGGGCGAGAAAAGTCGGCTGCAACTTCATAGGTTGGCCGTAAATTTGAGAAAGTCTCCCTTGACAATCTTCAGGAAATAATATCTCGCCGCCATTAAACGCATCAACAAAAATACCAGCATCTTCAAAATCCGGTCTAATTAAAAAATGTCCCGGCATCCCAATTCCCACCATCGGAAAATCAATGCGCTTAGCAACCTCCAAATACACCAAAGATAAAGAGATCGGGATGCCAGTACGGCGATCGATCACTTGATTTAAAAAGCTATTACGAGGGTCGTAATAATCAGCATCATTCCCCGCAAACTGCAACTCCCCGTATAAATAGGCGTTAATAGTTTGAATAATCCGCAGCGGATAATTCTGTGCCGGCAGGCGATCGCGCACTTCTTCTGCGATCGTGTCGAGAGCGTTGAGATACTCCTCGGGCTCTAAATTCGGGTATTCTTCCAAAGCCATATAAAGGGCAGCTTTCGCCAGGTCGATCGAGCCATCCGGCTGATTTATTTCTTGATAAAAGAGTTGTCGCGCGATTGAAAAATCCATGTTTATTATTGATTTATGTTTAATTGACATTTTATACCCATATCATGAACAGGCATATTGCCTGTTCGTTGTGGAACAGGCATATTGCCTGTTCCACAACAAAGATTATTCGGGTAAACCGACCTTTTTCCTAGTATGATAAACCTTTTTTATGGTAATACAGGCATTTTTCCTTGTGAAACAGGCATCTTGCCTGTTGCAGCTTTTGGTAGTATCACTAACATTTTTATGGTAATACAGGCATTTTTTCTTGTGGAACAGGCAAGATGCCTGTTGCCCAAAATATCTTAAAAACAGTGCATTATTTTAATTTATATCTATTCTAAATTTTTTCATATAAATCAACCATTATTTTTAATAAAGCTTCACGATATATTTTTTTACATTGAGATGGAGGTGAACCCCCTCGGATATAAAATCAACTTTCAAATCCCGTGACTTTTACCAATCACCCAACTGCGGCGAAAAATTCGAGCCAAAGTCGATTCTTCCAAAGCAAAATAGATAGGGCGGCCGTGAGGACAAGTGCGCGGATTGCGAGTTTGCTGCCATTCATCCAACAAATTTTGCATTTGGGAAAGACTCAAAGGAGTACCGTTTCGCATAGCGCTACGGCAAGCAGTCGCAACCTGAGCCGCTTGTAAATCTGCGACTTTACTGAGTTCAAAAAGCGCATCCGCACAGTCATCTCGATCGGCTAACAATTCAGGAACTTCGCGGGCTGCCCATAGCTGTTCCCCAAATGTTTCTACTTCCAAGCCTAAGCGAGATAAATTCTCAATTTGCAGCGCCGATAATTGACTGAGAATTACTGGTTTTTCTAGAGATGTTAGATGCCAAGCCGCGCACAATTGCTCGTACAAAACGCGCTCGTGAGCGATGTGCTGTTCTATCAACCACATTCCGCTCGGATGTTCCGCAACAATGTAAGTATTGTGAATTTGAGCGATCGCCCTCAATTCCATCAATCCTATTTGATTAGCTTTTTCCTCTTCGCCGCCGTTGTCATTCTGCCTAGCCGAAATCCCGACACTGTAAGCACTTTTTTGTTCCGATGCCTTCAGCAATTTTCCCACTCGTTCGGGAATTGGGGCAGGCGGCAAAACTTCATCGTTGAGGTGCAAAGCGCGAGCAATTGCCGCGCTAATTTGTTCTTGCCAAAAACTCGGATCGTGCAGATAAAATTCCACCTTAGCAGGGTGGCGGTTCCAGTCGATTTCCGAGGGGGAGATTTGCAGGTGGACAAAACACACGGGATAGCGATCGCGGGGACAAGTGCGGGCAAAGGCGCTGAGAATAGTTTGCTCTAATTCGGGCGATCGCACAACTCGCCGATTTACCCCAACTTTCACCCAATCCGGCCGCCTGCGGTGACAGCGATCCGGCAAACCAATTACTAATTCCAAACGTTGGGAATTGGACATTTGGAATTGGGAACTGGCAACTGGTAATTGGTAATTAGGCTTAACTGTAGCGCCCACAAGTTGAGTTTCTATCAATAAATTTGCTGCTTTCTGATTTTGAGGACTCGCAGGCAAATCTAACTTTAAATACTGCAAATCGCTCGATCGCACACCGCGCACGAATTGAGGTAAAAGTTGTTCCGCTGTGCTACCAGGAGTTACGTGCAAACAAGGCGTGTTTCCTTGACGCAACTGCCAATTAACGTGCGGGTGACAAATAGCAATTTGTTGAAGGGTTAATTGGATCGATCGCATTTGCTGTGCCGGCGACAAAAAACTGCGGCGCACAGGCCAATTGCCAAACAAATTATCAACAGTCACCACCGTACCCGGAGCGATCGCCGCTGTTTCCACCTCCACAGCAACGCCTGCGTTGTTATAAACCACCCGCCAGCCCGATCGAGCATTTTCAACTCCCCCCTTGTTAAAAGATGATTTGGCGGGGGTTTGCGCCGATTCTCGATTTTCCGAAAAATCCCCCAATCCCAAATCATTCGATCGGCTCAAAACCTCCAAACAGCCTAACTGAGCTAAACTGTGCAAAGCTTCCCCACGAAATCCCAAAGTATCAATTTTGTAAAGGTCAGCTTCAGTGGTAATTTTGCTCGTACTGTGAGGCGAAGCCGCCTGCTGCAAATTTTCCAGATCCATTCCCGTACCATTATCTGCAACTTGCACCCGCCATTGTTCTGGCCAGACAGAAACAACGATGCGAGTTGCGCCAGCATCCAGAGAATTTTCAACTAATTCTCGTACCGCAGCGGCGATCGAGTCAATGACTTCGCCAGCGGCAATTAAATTGATAACTTCTGTGGGTAAGGTTTGAATAGTAACTGGCATCAATTTTTTAGCAGTTCGTTAATTCAATTATACTTGATTCTCCAAGTCGCTACACAGTATTAGGGCTTACGCTCTTAAACCCGGTTTATTAGAAAAATATTGTTTGATAACAAGATATCTACTCATCAACTAAGTCTCTGATGCGGAGTTAGAAAGTTCTAAGTATAATCTTCCTACCTACTTAATTTTGCTCTGCTAAAACCATGATTTTCGGCAAGCGGATGTAAAAAGTTGTGCCTTTTCCGTCCTCTGACTCATAACTAATTTTTCCTTTGTGAGCCTCAACGATCGACTTAACAATTGCCGTTCCCAACCCAGTACCAGTCCGCTTGCCATAAGTCACAAACGGTTCAAATAACTTTTCCTTAATTGTCGGTGGAATGCCGGGGCCGTTATCGTAAATGCTAATTTCGGCCCACTCCTCACTTTGTGTCACCGCAATCTCCACCCGACCCCCTCTTCCGCCAAAAGCCTCAACAGCATTCCCAACTAAATTTTGTAAAACACGCAAAATCTTATTTTCATCCGCTTCCACTATTACTTCTGTCACCCGTACTGCTAAATCTACTTTTGCTGCTTCACAATAAACTCTGTTCAACTTTTCAAACTGCTGCAACGTCTGAATTAAATTAATTGGTTTCTTATTAAATACAGAATTTCCTCGCGAAAATTCTAATACTTCTTCAGCCATCCCCAACATTCGATGAACCTGCAATTGAATAAGTTCACACCACTCCTGAGTTTCCTCATCTGGGTGCATTTCTTTTAGCATTTCACTGGAGAGTTTAATGCCGGTAAAAGGACTTTTGAAATCGTGAATAATTGTACTCACCATTTCTCCTACCAATACCATTTTTTGTTTGTGTACCAACTGGCTAACATATTGATCCGTGGTATCCCGTAAATTTTTAGTAATGAAACTAAACATTTGCAGTACCGAACTGCCTTTAGCAAACTGGAGAGTTGTTATGAGTTCTTCACGGGCTATTTTGGCCAAAGTCGAGCCTGCAACTGCCACAGCTCTAGCACTGCGAGGCTCTCCGTCTAAAACTCCGAGTTCGCCAAAATAATCGTCTGGCTTAGCCACAGCAACAGTTTGATATTTATTTTTTTCAAGCCGCTTGCTAAACTCGACTTTACCTTCTAAAACTAGATAGAAAAAATCCGCTGTTTCTCCTTCTTCAAAAACCAGCGTTTCCTCATCAAAACTCTCCAAAACAGCTATTTGACAAAGGTGAGCAGCTTGCTCTGGTTCAAAATAAGACATAAATCGATGAGATGCAAGATCCATGTGAAAATACCTGAGACTTAATTTAAACAGTTTCTTTTTTCTATTTTCGCCGATCACCATCGGTGCGTTAATAAAATACAATACAGCTTTAATCTGCCTCTCTTTTCTAGCCTCCTAGGCTTTGACGCAAGGATCAGCGTCGGGATGCAGAGCGAGACTAGCATAGCAGCAGCAGTAATCTCACCAAAATTCTCAGTTAATTGACTAAAATACATAAGTATTGTACTATTTTTCAGATGGAAATTGGATGTGCGCGCCAGTTTTCCGGCCACCTCAGAAGATTTTAACTGTAGAGATATCGTGTAATTTAAATGTCGATCGACAGAGTTTACAAAAATTAACGATCGCCCGATAAAACGATCGCAGTATTCTGCCCGCCAAAGCCAAAACTTAAACAAACCGCATTTCTGACAATAGCCGATCGCGCACAGCGAACAAAATCTAATTCAAACCCCGGTTTTTTCATTCCAACGCAAGGCGGCAACATCTGATATTTAATGCTCATCAAACAAAAAGCCACGCCCAAAGCTCCAGAAGCTCCTAAAGTATGGCCCGTAGCCCCCTTAGTCGAACTAACAGCAACTCCTCGGTTAAATAACTTCTCAATTAACAGTGCTTCGTGGCGGTCATTTAAATCAGTTGCAGTACCGTGAGCATGAATAAAATCTATATCAACCGCCGCCAAATTGCTCCGTTTCAAACATTGATTTACCGCCGCGATCGCACTTTTCCCCCCCAGCTCCGGCGCATTAGCATGGCAAGCATCATTTGTCAAGCCAAAACCGGAAATTCGACAGTAGATTTTAGCACCACGACGCCTTGCCAACTCGGCAGATTCTAATACAAATAAAGCCCCACCTTCACCGAGAACAAAACCTTCCCGATTTTCATCAAAGGGATAGCACCCATTGTTTGCCAAAGCACCCATCCGGCTAAATCCAGCCAGTGTCAGCGGTGTAATTGGCGCTTCCACAGCACCTGCGATCGCCCGCTGACACTCACCGGTGCGGATTAAATCAACAGCGCGGGCGATCGACCAAATACCCGTCGCACAAGCAGCCATCGGCGCCAATACCGGCCCCGTCGAACCAATTGCCCTCGCCGCTGCGATCGCCCCCATGTGAGGCAAAAAATTCACAAATTGAGAATTAGTAATCGGTAATTGGGAATTGGGGATTGGGAATTGGGAATCGGTAATTGGGAATTCCCTTGCTTCTTGCGACTTCCCTCTTCCGAATTCCCTCAGACTTCTTCCAACTTCCGTCTTTCTTCCATCCGTTACATCCGGTACATTGCTCGTTGCCGAACTTCCTTCGCTTGCCAACTGTTCCAAATTTGCCTGGAAGCCTCGGCTAGAACCGATCGCAATTCCGCAATCGGGCACAGGCAAAGTCAAATTAGCATCTTGCACAGCATCTATTAAAACCTGTCTAATTAAATTTATTAAATCGACAGGTTTTGTGCCAATTAAAGCCAAAGGTCGCCGTTCAAGTTCTATAAAAGGTTGATGTTGCCGAATTCCTGATTCCCCAGACAACAATCTTTTCCAGCTACCATCCAGAGTGCCTAAAGCAGAAACCAGGCCTATTCCCGTAACAACAACATCCACATCTGCCCTCAGATTCCCAAATTTTTAGTCATTAGTCATTAGTTATTAGTTATCTATGATTGGAAATAATTATTAACTACTAACCAACGACCAACGAGTGATATCGTTTCCGGTTGCATCGGAATAATAAAACCGAGTCCACCGTCAACAGTCAACAATCATCTCGATCGTGCAACCGGAATTGATATGACGAGTGACGACTGACTACTGACTACTGAACAGGCTTAAAATTTTCCAAACCCTGAGTAACAGTAGCTTTATCTATTCGATCGCCCGCTTCAATCTTATCAATCACATCCATGCCTTGCTTCACGTACCCAAAAACCGCATAACTACCGTCCAAAAACGGTACATCGGTCAAAGTAAAGTAAAACTGAGAAGAAGCCGAATCAGGACTCTGCGATCGAGCCATAGCAACAGCCCCGCGACTGTGCATCAACACGGGTTTCTCCTTAACCCCAGCTTCTTCTAGCGTCGCGCTGTAAGTCGGATTGGCAGCACCTTTAGCTTTAATTTCCAGAGGAATCCTGCGTTCGGTAGTAGTTTTTGGGTCAATAAAACCGCCAGTTCCCAGTCGTGCCGTAGGAAACTTAGGGTCTTTGCCCTGGGGGTCGCCGCCCTGAACTACAAAAGGCTGAGGTTCCCGCACGACTCGGTGAAATACCAGCCCGTCGTAGACTCCTTTCTGAACCAAATCGACAAAATTGCCCGCAGTAATTGGCGCATTTGTGCCGTCGAGTTCGATCGTAATTGGAGTACCTTTAACCGTCATTACCACCGTTGCTTTTCCTTCCAATCGTGGCAAATTGCTAAATTGCGAACTCGCGGCTACAGCAGCAGGAGAAGGAGACGGAGACAAAGAAATATTTTCACCCGACGCCGGATTCGATGTCGGAGTCGAGTTTGCCACAGGGGAACTACCGCATCCTCCGACAAACAACGCGCCAATTATTAAAAGTGAGAACAACCACCGCTGAATTTTGACTTGCATTTGCATTTGTATTTTCACTTTCACTTTCACTCAATGATATAAGGTGCGCAATGCGCACCCTAGACTTATCGATTTACCAGGGATAATTTGCACCGCTTCGTGCTCACCCAATATTTATCGATTTGGTGCGCATTGCGCACCCTACGAGACATTACCGATCGAAAATCGAAAATCAAAAATCCCTAAAGTCCTTCTAGGGGAACTTGCAAAAATCGAGCCAATTCGGCCGCTTGATTTTCCACTTGCGACAAAGCAATCGGCTGTCCGACTCTAGTCAGAGGAAACTGACGGCGGTCTTTGAGCTTAAGATAAATACTGCGGCGGGGATTGAGACCTTCTTTAATGTCCACCCGCACAGATTGCACCTCCGATGTCTTGCAATTAAAATCAACTTTGCGGTTTTTGCCGGGAAAACCCCAGCGAAAGATCCGAATGTTACCAGTTTGTCGATCGAACTCGTTGTAACCGCCACCGACATCCCAGAGAATAGTCAGCCACAGGTAAAGCGCCAAAAGCACGCCACAGACACCGTAGAAACCCATCGCAATGCCTTGGGGGATGAAAATGAGCTGAGTCGGGTCAGCAAAAGGCAGCAGGTTAACGTGCAAGTAGCTGGAAATGCCAGACAGCAGGAAACCAGTCCCTCCAATGCTGACCACCGTCGCCCACCAGTAATTGCTGAAGCGGCGGGAGCCCAAAACCGGGTAGCGCAGGACAGGATCGATCGAGGTCATTGTTTTTGCAGTCATAAAATTAAACAGCCTTAAAGCCAAATCTTAATTCAATTAGCCCACCGAGCGTCACGCTTCGCTGACGAGATCGCGATCGACCGATCGGCATTGTGTATCAACTCCTGCTAATTATGTTGAAAAATTATGAACTTCTAATATATAGTTATGTTAACTTTAATTAGAAACCTTGGTCTTTTAACAAGCAAAAGGATTTTACCCCAATGACAATCGCAGTCGGACGCGCCCAGACCGAAAGAGGCATATTTGATGTCCTCGACGACTGGCTCAAACGCGATC